>JALQUJ010000183.1 GCA_023263825.1 Porticoccus sp. | reverse complement strand
CGAGGTGGCCGCACGGCTGCTCGGCGACCTCGCCGGGTCAGGCGTGTCGGGAGGCCCGGGGGGCGCAGCGGCAGCCGGCGACGATGCGGCGGCCGGGGAGGTCACCCTCGTCGACTACGACCCCGACGCCGAGGTGACGATAGATCTAGCTCTGTTGACCTCAGCTTCACTTGCGCCTACCAACTTTGTACATTCCAGTTATCAACAATGCTCTCAACCCGCCGAAAGAATAGTAAAACAAACGTAATGCTAGATAAGTGACGATCGTCTCGTTAAGAAAGGCAAAACCTAAAACCCAACCCAAAACAACTTCTCCCGGCACAAGACCGGGAGAATAGATAAATCAGATTAATGTTCTTTTGCTGGCCCGCCCACAGGATCTTGACCACCAGAATCATCTGGCTCATCGCCGCCAGAACTCCCTCCAGACCAACCACCAAAGTCACCATCCTGCCAATCATGGGGAGGACGGACGGGTTTGCGAGCCATCAAATCATCCACCTGCTCAGAATCAATGGTTTCATATTCCATCAGTGCATCTTTCATGGCATGGAGGATATCCATATGGTCTTTCAATATTTGTTCTGAACGCCCATAGCAGTCATCCAGTAACTGACGCACTTCAATGTCGATTTCTCTGGCAGTATCACTGGAATAGGTGGGCTGTCCAGTTCCTGGCATTTGCCCCTCATCTTCACCATAGAGCACAGGGCCCATTTTGTCAGACAAACCCCAGCGTCCCACCATGTTGCGTGCCATTTGTGTTGCGCGCTCAATATCATTGGAAGCACCTGTTGTTACGCCATCAGCACCATGGATCAATTCTTCTGCTATACGACCACCAAACAAACTACATAGCTGACTTTGCAACTGCAGTTTGCTTAAACTGTATTTATCTTCTTCAGGCAAGAACTGAGTCACACCCAAAGCACGACCACGGGGAATAATAGACACCTTATGCACAGGATCATGCTCTGGCATTAATCGACCAATAATAGCGTGCCCTGCCTCGTGGTAAGCCGTATTCTCTTTTTCTTTTTCCGACATCACCATAGAGCGACGTTCGGCGCCCATCATGATTTTGTCCCGCGCTTTTTCAAACTCTTCCATGGTGACAATGCGCTTGTTAGCACGCGCAGCAAACAAGGAAGCCTCGTTAATGAGGTTGGCCAAATCTGCACCAGAGAAGCCAGGTGTTCCACGAGCAACAATGCCGAGATCTACTTTTTCATCCAATGGCACTTTGCGTACATGTACTTTTAAAATCTGTTCACGGCCTCGAATATCTGGTAGCCCCACATAGACCTGACGATCGAAACGACCAGGGCGCAACAGTGCTTTATCCAGCACATCAGGACGGTTAGTCGCAGCAATAACGATAATGCCTTCATTACCCTCAAAGCCATCCATCTCTACTAGAAGCTGGTTCAACGTTTGCTCGCGCTCATCATTACCACCACCGTAACCACCACCACGGTGACGACCTACAGCATCGATTTCATCAATAAAGATGATACAAGGTGCCTGCTTTTTAGCCTGCTCAAACATATCCCGAACACGAGAGGCACCCACACCCACAAACATTTCCACAAAATCAGAGCCGGAAATAGAGAAAAATGGTACTTTAGCTTCACCAGCTATGGCTTTGGCCAACAGCGTTTTACCGGTACCGGGAGGACCCACCATCAACACACCTTGAGGAATTCGACCTCCTAAACGTTGAAAACGAGAAGGGTCGCGCAAGAAATCCACAAGCTCATGAACATCCTCTTTTGCTTCATCAACACCTGCCACATCGGCAAACGTGGTATTAATTTGATCTTCGCCTAACAATCGAGCTTTGCTTTTTCCAAAAGCCATGGGGCCACCACGGCCACCAGCGCCTCCACCCTGCATTTGACGCATAAAGAACATAAAAATGGCAAGAATAAGAAGAATCGGAAATGATGCAACTAATAGCTGAGTCCACAAACTCTGAGGCTCAGGCTCACGCCCCTCAACAGTCACATTATTCTTTAGCAAATCGCCCATCAAACCTGTATCGGTAACTGCTGGACGGGTTGTCTTAAAGGCAGATCCATCCACACGACGCCCCTCTATTATGGGACCTTCGACAACAACACTTTGAACTCGGCCAGTTTGTACTTCATCAATAAAAGCAGAGTAACTGACCATATTGTCGGGTGCCGATGGGCTGAAATTCTGAAACACAGATAACAACACCGCAGCAATAATGAGCCACAAAACTAAATTTTTCGCCATGTCGTTCAAATGAACATCCTCATGTTTACTGCCTATTTATTCAGCAGCCTTACTCTATCTATTACCGAACCCGCCTTAGTTATATGGCCAATTCGATGAAATTACTTACCTAGGCCTTGAGTCCCTTGGCGACAAGGTACACTTCACGAGACCTGGGACGAGAAGCATCAGGTTTTCGCGTAACGACCCGCTCAAAATTGTTCTTTACCAAGCGCATATATTCATCAAAACCTTCACCATGGAACACTTTGGCAACAAAATTACCCCCAGGTTTCAATATTTGCTGGGCTAAATCCAACGCCAGTTCGACCAAATACATGGCTTTTGGCTGATCTACAGCCCTCATACCACTCATATTGGGGGCCATATCCGAAATTACAAGGTCTGCGAGATCAATATCCAGTGTATCAAGAATTTCCTTTAGTATTGCTTCTTCCGTGAAATCTCCACAAATAAATTCCACATCAGCAATAGCGTCCATGGGTAAAATATCAGATGCGACAACACGCCCTTTATCGCCCACCAGTTCTGCAGCTACTTGAGACCATCCACCTGGAGCTGAACCAAGATCAACCACCGTCATACCTGGCCTAAATAGTCGATCTTTTTGATCAAGTTCAATAAGCTTATAGCTGGCACGGGAACGATAGCCTTCCTGCTGGGAACGCTTTACATAATGATCTCGATTATGCTCTTGCAGCCATCGATGACTACTCTTTGAACGGCCCATATTTACCTATGAATGTTTGTCTATATTGCCTATCGATTATCTTATTTAGGTCAATCCCACCGACAAATTCTAACGCACTAAAGCCATAATCAGGATAGAATACGCGCCGTTTTCAAGTATTCACTTTAACAAGCAGCAGTTTCACAAATAACCGCCTTACAGGTAACAGCTATGACACTTTCCAATGATGACAAAAAACACCTAAGGCGCCTAGGCCACAACCTCAACCCTGTAGTCACAGTTGCCAGCAATGGATTGAGTGAAAATGTCTTGGCAGAAATTGACCGTGCACTTAACGATCATGAGCTTATTAAAGTTAAATTAGCTGTTGGCGACAACGATACCAAACGCCAGGTGATTGAAGCTATTTGTGAGCAAATGTCTGCGGAAAAAGTACAATCTATTGGACACATTGTACTGCTACTGAGAAAAGCTGATAAACCTAACCCCAAATTATCCAATCTTCTCCGCTAAGCCCTAACCCTACCAACCCTTTGATTAAAGATGGGCCACATTATCAATTTCGTATTCAATTTCACCTGAGGGCGTTCTAACAACTACAACATCACCAATCTCTTTGCCAATCAACGCTCTGGCTATGGGCGACTGGTAAGAAATTTTGTTAGCCTTCACATCAGACTCATCATCACCGACTATTTTGTAGGTAACCGTTTCATCAGTATCAATATTGAGGATATCGACTGTACAACCAAAAATAACCTTATCCCCTTCCGGAATTTGGCTGACATCAATAATCTGGGCATTACCCAACTTACCTTCAATTTCCTGAATCCGGCCTTCAGCAAAACCCTGCTGCTCACGTGCAGCATGATATTCAGCATTTTCTTTAAGGTCACCATGCTCCCGGGCTTCGGCTATCGCCTCCACAATTCTCGGACGCTCTACTTTTTTTAGGTGATCCAACTCTTCACGTAAGCTGTTAGCACCCTCAACAGTCATTGGTATCTTGTTCATCAATTATTCCTCAGGTGAAGATCTTGAAGTCGGTACACTTTAATATCACCCTGTGTTTCCAACGCCATACAAACAGCTTCTCCACCCGCTAATGTGGTGGTGTAATAAACGCCATGCTGCTCCGCACTCGAGCGGATGGCAGCAGAATCGGCAATTGCCTGACGACCTTCAGTAGTATTCACTATCAAATCGATTTTATCGTTTTTGATCATATCGACAATATGAGGACGGCCCTCTTGCACTTTGTTAACTATTTCAACATCGCAACCAGCACCTTCGATTACCTTGGCAGTCCCCTCTGTTGCCACCAACTTAAAGCCCGATGCAATTAAGCTTTTTGCCACATTGGCGATAGCTGACTTATCTGGCTCACGAACACTGAGAAACGCTGTACCTGATGTAGGAATCGGGTCACTCGCTCCCAGCTCAGCCTTGGCATAAGCCTCAGCAAAGGTATCTCCCACGCCCATCACTTCACCGGTAGATTTCATCTCAGGCCCAAGAATGGGGTCTATGCCAGGGAATTTATTAAAGGGCAGTACCGCCTCTTTAACACTATAGTAATTAGGTACTATTTCTTTAATAAACCCCTGCTCCGCCAATGTCACACCCGCCATACAACGTGCAGCTATTTTAGCGAGAGAAGTACCAATACACTTAGAAACAAAAGGTACCGTTCTCGAGGCCCTAGGGTTAACTTCAATCACGTAGATCTTGCCATCCTGCCAGGCTAACTGAACATTCATTAAGCCCTTCACGCCCAACTCAACGGCCATAGCCTTAACGATACTGCGCATTTCATCCTGCACTTCACTAGGTAGACTGTACGGCGGCAAAGCACAAGCAGAATCACCAGAGTGTATTCCCGCCTGCTCAATGTGTTGCATGATGGCGCCGATTACAACTTCCTCACCATCAGAGACTGCATCAATATCAACCTCTACAGCTGATGACAAAAAGTAATCCAGCAATACCGGAGCGTCTTCCGATACCTGAACAGCTTCACGCATATAGCGCTGCAACTCTTCCTCTTTATAAACAATCTCCATCGCCCGTCCACCCAATACATAGGATGGACGCACAACTAAGGGATAACCAATACTGGCAGCAGCATCAACAGCCTCTTCAGTAGAACGGACAATGGCATTCGGCGGCTGCAATAATCCCAACTTATCAATCATCTGCTGGAAGCGCTCTCGGTCTTCAGCTCGATCAATTGCATCAGGCGTGGTACCGATAATAGGCACACCAGCCGCCTCCAATGCACGGGCCAACTTCAGCGGCGTTTGGCCACCAAACTGAACAATCACACCCTTAGGTTTTTCTACTTCGACTATGGCCAGCACATCTTCCAACGTGACTGGCTCGAAATATAAACGATCAGAGGTATCGTAATCCGTAGATACAGTCTCAGGGTTACAGTTCACCATAATGGCTTCATAGCCATCTTCGCGCATAGCCAGTGCCGCATGCACACAGCAATAATCAAACTCAATACCCTGACCAATACGGTTAGGACCGCCACCCAGCACCAGAATTTTATCTCGATCAGAAGGCTGAGCCTCGCATTCACGCTCATAGGTGGAATACATATACGCTGTTGATGTTGAAAACTCAGCGGCACAAGTATCTACCCGCTTAAAGACCGGTCGAATATCAACGGACATACGTACTCGCCGTACTTCTTTTTCGGCCACGCCAAGCAAACCTGCCAAACGCTTATCGGAAAAGCCTTTGCGCTTGAGACGATAGATGTGCTGGGAAGAAAGCTTGTATAACGACACGTTAGCCAAACCAAGCTCTTCAAGAATGATGTCTTCTATCTGCACCAGGAACCATGGATCAATGGCTGAAAGAGTAAATACCTCATCCACCGACATCCCGGCACGGAAGGCATCACCTACATACCAGATGCGCTCTGCACCCGGCTCTCGCAACTGCTGACGCAGCTCGATTCTGCCTTCTTCACTTTCCACATCAATCTTGGGCTCGAAACCTGCCGAACCCACTTCCAAACCTCTCAGCGCTTTATGAAGGGATTCCTGGAAGGTACGCCCAATGGCCATCACTTCACCTACGGACTTCATTTGAGTCGTCAGTTTGGCATTTGCCTGATTAAATTTTTCAAAGGCAAAACGGGGGATTTTAGTAACAACGTAATCAATACTAGGCTCAAAGGAAGCCGGAGTTGCACCCCCGGTAATTTCATTCTGCAGCTCATCTAATGTGTAACCCACAGCCAACTTCGCCGCCACCTTGGCAATAGGGAAACCTGTCGCTTTGGAAGCCAGTGCAGAGGAACGAGATACCCTTGGGTTCATCTCAATCACCACCAAACGACCATCTTCCGGATTCACCGCAAACTGAACGTTGGAACCACCCGTTTCAACGCCGATTTCACGTAGCACCGCAATGGATGCGTTACGCATAATCTGGTATTCCTTATCCGTCAGGGTCTGCGCCGGAGCGACAGTGATTGAATCACCAGTATGAACCCCCATGGGGTCAAAATTTTCAATGGAACAAATAATGATGCAATTATCATTTTTATCTCGCACCACTTCCATTTCATATTCTTTCCAACCGATCAGTGACTCATCAATCAACAGCTCATTAGTGGGGGACAGATCCAAACCACGCTGGCAAATTTCTACGAATTCTTCACGGTTATAGGCGATACCGCCCCCAGAACCACCCATGGTAAACGAGGGACGAATAATACAGGGGTAACCAAACCGATCGGGCACCTGAAGCGCTTCTTCCAAGCTATGAACAATCACAGCCTGTGCCGTATCAAGACCAATGGCTTTCATTGCCTTGTCAAAACGGTCACGGTCTTCTGCTTTATCAATAGCGTCATGATCAGCGCCGATCATATCGACATTGAATTTTTCCAGCACACCTTCACGAGCCAAATCCAATGCACAATTCAATGCCGTCTGCCCACCCATGGTTGGCAACAATGCATCGGGGCGCTCTTCCTCAATAATTTTTGCAACCGTTCTCCACTCTACAGGCTCAATATAAGTCGCATCCGCCATTGAAGGGTCAGTCATAATTGTTGCTGGGTTAGAGTTAACCAGAATGACTCGGTAACCCTCTTCTCTCAACGCTTTACAAGCCTGAGCACCAGAGTAATCAAACTCGCACGCCTGCCCAATTACAATGGGGCCTGCGCCAAGAATTAAAATGCTTTTAATATCGGTTCTTTTTGGCATAAGTTTTTGTTTATTCTGGTATTAAATTTCTGGTATTAAATTAAAGTCTTCAAGCACGCAGTTAAATCGTTAATATTATCCTGCTTATTGGCCTCGGCTTCTTTTCAATCCCAATTTCTTGTCAACTTCTGCTGCGAATCAACTCAAAAAAGTGATCAAATAATGGCGCAGCATCATGGGGGCCAGGGCTCGCCTCAGGGTGCCCTTGAAAACTAAATGCAGGCTTGTCTGTACGATGGATACCCTGAAGAGATCCATCGAATAATGAGCGATGAGTAGCGCGAAGGTTGTCTGGTAAAGATTCTTCATCCACTGCAAAGCCATGATTTTGGCTGGTGATCATCACCGTATCTGCATCAAGGTTTTTTACTGGATGATTGGCTCCGTGATGACCAAACTTCATCTTCACTGTTTTTGCACCACTAGCCAACGCTAACAACTGATGCCCTAAACAAATACCGAAGACAGGAATATCTGTTTCAAGAATTTGCTGGATCGCTTCAATGGCATAATCACAAGGCTCAGGATCACCTGGGCCGTTAGATAAAAAGATACCGTCAGGGTTCATGGCCAGCACATCTGCTGCCGGCGTTTTTGCAGGCACTACAACTAAATCAGCACCACGATCCACCAACATACGTAAAATGTTGCGCTTGGCGCCAAAATCATAAGCGACTACGTTATACGGCTTATCCGTTGGCTGACTGTGCCCTTCACCCAACTTCCAGCTACCTTCTTTCCAACTATACGCGTCTGAAGTGGTGACTTCCTTAGCAAGATCCATCCCCTTCAAACCTGAAAATACCCGAGCGCTCTCCACAGCTTCCCGATCATCTACCTCACCCGCCATAATGCAACCATTCTGGGCGCCTTTATCACGCAAAATACGTGTCAATGCACGGGTATCTATATCTGCAATACCAATAATATTATTGGCCTTCAGATAGGCATCCAATGTTTGCTCAGAACGGAAATTACTTGCCAGCATTGGTAAATCACGGATAACCAAACCGGCAGCATGAATACTGCCCGATTCTTCATCTTCAGTGTTGACACCGGTATTACCAATATGTGGATAAGTCAGGGTAACAATTTGTCGAGCATAGGACGGATCAGTAAGAATTTCCTGATAACCGGTCAATGCTGTATTGAATACCACTTCACCACTGGAAACACCTTCAGCACCAATGGCTACGCCCTTAAAAACAGTGCCATCCTCAAGTGCCAGGATAGCGGACCGATGGGTATCGGTATTCAATGCAATCTCCTCAATTTCTAAATGCTCTACTACAATGAATTACCAGAGATAACTGATAATAATAAAACGTCTGGAGTTCAAACTTTTCTAACATCTATGAAAGATCAAAGGCAGACTAATAAGCCGCAAAAAAGCGAGATGAAACCACTCGCCTCACCTCGCTTTCATATTTTCAACAATGCTATCCCTCTAACAATAATTCTAATGTTTAGAGGCTGTTTTGTACCAGCGGAAACTAACAAGGCATTTTAGGCTAAGCACTAGAATCTGTCTAGAAAATCCTTAAGTGAAAGAGCAGATCTTATATTGCCAAATCTCGCTCAAAAGGCGATCGCAACGGATTACTTAAGGTCTAGGCTTTAAGCTTACTTATTTGAAGCCTTTTATTTAAGACCAAGAACATCCTGCATATCGAACAACCCATTTTCTTTGGTC
Organism: Porticoccus sp.; assembly: GCA_023263825.1. Classification (GTDB taxonomy): domain Bacteria; phylum Pseudomonadota; class Gammaproteobacteria; order Pseudomonadales; family Porticoccaceae; genus Porticoccus. Next base: position 7,251 of record JALQUJ010000183.1, on the reverse strand, counting down.
GCAATCCAGCTTGCAGCACGCACCGCACCTCGAGCAAAAGACATACGGCTGGACGCCTTGTGGGTGATTTCAACCCGTTCGCCTTCCGCTGCAAACGTCACGGTATGATCACCCACAATATCGCCTGCTCTCACGGTAGCAAAACCGATAGTTTGGCGATCTCTGGCACCTGTTTGCCCTTCGCGCCCATAAACCGCTACTTCTTTTAAATCTCTACCTAGTGCACCGGCCACCACTTCACCCATGCTAAGCGCTGTCCCTGAAGGCGCATCCACCTTATGACGGTGATGTGCTTCATAAACTTCAATATCAACGTCATCGCCCAATACTTTTGCCGCCAAATCCAGCAACTTAAAGCAAAGGTTCACGCCAGTACTAAAATTTGATGCCATACAAAGTGCAGTGTCATTCTCCACAGCAAGTAGTTGAGCTTTTTGCTCATCGGTAAAGCCCGTGGTTCCAATCACCATCTGTTTACCATGGGCCGCACAAACCCCGGCATTAGCAACCGTTGCAACGGGTGCAGTGAAATCAATTAACACATCAAAATCATCAACAACATCTGCAAGATCAACCGCAACTTTAACGTCCAAATGACCAATACCAGCAAGCTCTCCAGCATCAGCACCAATTAACGTGCTTTCAGGTCGCTCAATCGCCGCGGTTAATGTCGCTTCAGGATTTATCGTCACAGCCTCAATTAAGGCTTTACCCATACGGCCTGCGGCACCAGTCACTGCAATTCGTGTCATTTCTTATTCTCGCTATTTAAAATAGATATAAACCGCATTCTTTCACCGGCACCAATATCTAACACTAGATAGTAAATCCATCAAAGAATTTTTTTACACCTTCAAACCAGGATGTTTTCTTAGGTGAATGTTTGCCGCCTTCTAAACTATCCTGCAATTGACGAATAAGCTCTTTTTGGTCGCTATTGAGATTTACTGGCGTTTCTAAAACCACCCGGCACAATAAATCACCGGGGCCACCACCGCGCACACTGCTAACACCCTTACCCTTTAACCGGAACAAACGACCAGTTTGCGTCTCTGCCGGGACTTTTAATTTTACACGGCCATTTAAGGTTGGCACCTCAAGCTCACCACCTAAGGCTGCATCCACAATACTGATTGGCACTTCACAATAGAGGTTACGGCCATCACGCTGAAACAGCGAATGCTCGCGCACATTGACCTGAACATAGAGATCGCCAGCCGGACCACCCTCAGGACCCGCTTCACCTTCACCACCCAAGCGAATACGATCACCGGTATCAACACCCGGCGGCACTTTGACGGATAACGTTTTAGTTTCTTTAATACGCCCCTGACCATGACAGCTACCACAAGGGTCACTGATAACCTGACCACGACCATGGCATTTTGGGCAAGTCTGCTGTACTGAAATAAAACCCTGGGACATACGAACCTGGCCATGACCACCACAGGTTGCACAGGTTTCCGGCTTCGAACCTTTTTTGGCACCAGAGCCATCACAGGTTTCACAGGCAATGAGTGTCGGTACTTTAATTTGTACAGTTTTACCTTTTACCGCATCTTCTAAACTCAGCTCCAGATTATATTGCAGGTCTGATCCGCGCACGGGGCCACGGCGACCTCGACTGCCACCACGGCCACCGCTAAAGATATCACCAAAGACATCACCAAAAATATCACTGAAATTATCGGCACCACCGCCAGGGCCACCAAATCCGCTGTTAGGATCTACTCCAGCATGACCATATTGGTCATAGGCTGCTTTTTTCTCTTTATTGGAAAGCACCTCATAGGCTTCGGTAGCTTCTTTAAAGATTTCTTCAGCTTTTTCATTATCCGGGTTGCGGTCGGGGTGGTTTTTCATGGCGATACGACGATAGGCCTTTTTAATATCAGCCTCAGCCGCGCCCTTATTAACACCAAGAATTTCGTAGTAATCGCGTTTAGACATTCGCAGCCAACTTCTTTTATCAGTGATATCTGCCAGAGGCAGAATTTAATTTAATACATTGTGCTTAATACACCAGATTCAACACTCTGGCAGTTTTTATGATGCTCAAATTTAGATCTTCAAATCCAATCATTCAAACTCTAACCATCCAACCAAAAGGCCAAATGCAGCAAAGCGCGAGTCAAGGTTTAACCCCTAGCTCGCGCTTGCCGATGACATCATTGCTGACCCTAAACCCTATAGGCCAACTAATAAGACCTAAGTTAAAAACCTACTTCTTATCGTCTTCTTTTACTTCTTCAAACTCAGCATCAACCACATCATCTGCACCGGCATCACCAGCTGCACCTTCAGGGCTTTCTGCCTGCTGACCTTCTTCTGCAGCCTGCTCAGCATAGAGTTTTTGAGCCAAAGCAGATGAAGCTTCAGACAACTTATTCGCTGCAGCTTCCATTGCTTCTTTGTCATCGTCTTTAACAGCTTCTTCAACTTCAGCAATCGCTGCTTCAATGGCTGTTTTCTCTTCTTCAGATGCCTTATCGCCCGCTTCTTCCAAGGTCTTCTTAGCGGCATGGGCAAGACCATCTGCAGCATTGCGCGCCTGAACCAGCTCTTCAAACTTCTGGTCTTCAGCAGCATTCGCTTCGGCATCATTTACCATGCTTTCAATTTCTTCATCAGACAAACCTGAAGAAGCCTTGATCACAATGGACTGCTCTTTACCCGTCGCTTTATCCTTGGCATTTACATTGAGAATACCGTTAGCATCAATATCAAAGGTTACTTCAATTTGAGGCATGCCACGCTGGGCTGGCGGAATATCAGCCAAGTCAAAACGACCCAGTGATTTATTGCCTGTCGCCTGCTTTCTTTCGCCCTGAACCACGTGAATGGTTACAGCAGTCTGGTTATCTTCTGCCGTTGAGAAAATCTGCGATTTCTTGGAAGGAATCGTGGTGTTTTTCTCAATCAGTGGTGTCGCAACACCACCCATGGTTTCAATACCCAGGGTTAATGGTGTTACATCCAACAACAGTACATCAGTTACGTCGCCTGCCAATACTGCACCTTGAATCGCAGCACCTATGGCAACTGCTTCATCAGGGTTCACATCTTTACGGGGCTCTTTACCGAAGAACTCTGTTACTTTGTCTTGAACCATTGGCATGCGGGTTTGACCACCCACCAAAATTACATCATCGATATCAGAAGCGGATTTACCAGCATCCTTCAATGCAATTTTTAGTGGCTCGATAGAACGCTCAACCAACTCTTCTACCAATGATTCCAGCTTGGCGCGAGTCAACTTCACAACCAAGTGCTTAGGACCCGTCGCATCAGCCGTAATATAAGGTAGATTTACCTCTGTTTGTTGGCTAGAAGACAACTCGATCTTGGCTTTTTCTGCCGCTTCTTTCAGGCGCTGTAAAGCCAAAGGGTCATTGTGCAGATCAATGCTACTTTCTTTCTTGAACTCATCGGCCAAATATTCGATCAAACGCATGTCGAAATCTTCACCACCAAGGAAAGTATCACCGTTGGTAGCCAACACCTCAAACTGGTGCTCACCATCTACGTCAGCAATTTCAATAATAGAAATATCAAAGGTACCACCACCCAAGTCATAAACCGCAATCACACGATCGCCGGAGGTCTTATCCATACCATAAGCCAGTGCTGCTGCCGTAGGCTCATTGATAATGCGCTTAACATCAAGGCCCGCAATTTTACCGGCATCTTTCGTTGCCTGACGCTGGGAATCATTAAAGTAGGCAGGTACTGTGATAACCGCTTCAGTAATATCTTCACCCAGATAATCTTCTGCAGTTTTCTTCATTTTCTTCAGTACTTCGGCAGAAATTTGAGGCGCAGCTTTTTTGTCACCTTTCACCTCTACCCAAGCATCACCATTGTCTGCCTTAACGATTTTATAGGGCACCATTTTGATGTCTTTTTGAACCACATCATCATCAAAACGACGGCCAATCAAGCGCTTTACCGCAAACAATGTATTGTCCGGGTTAGTCACTGCCTGGCGTTTTGCCGCCTGACCAACCAAAATTTCACTTTCATCAGTAAATGCAACAATCGATGGTGTAGTACGACCACCCTCTGAATTCTCAATGACTTTCGGCTTGTCGCCCTCAAGCACTGCAACACAAGAGTTGGTTGTGCCCAGGTCAATTCCGATAATCTTACCCATGTTTCTTCTCCGGGATTAAAACTTAATTTATTACTTAAAAACGGCTTCTGGTTGCTAATATTGGCCCGCAATAACGGATTTCAACCCTTGGCCCCTAATTTACTTAAAAGTTTTACCTAAAAAATTTAAGCACTTTCGTATTTTCTTTAAATCAACAGCAAAAACTAGTTAGTTGCTGCTTTTGCCACAACCACCATGGCTGGGCGAACCAACCGCCTATTAAGGGTGTAACCTTTTTGAAAGACATCCACGACGGTATTGGGTTCTTCCTCGGGCATTTCGAGCATACTCATGGCCTGATGAAATTCAGGATCAAAGGGCTGCCCTTTTGGGTCGATAGGTTCCACTTTGTAGCGCACCAAAACATCTTGAAAACTTTTCAATGTCAGCTCAACGCCTTCTGTTAAAGCTTTCAGAGATTCGTCATTTTGGTCAATCGCCTGCAATGCACGCTCCAGGTTGTCCACGACAGGGAGTAATTCCCCTACAAATTTTTCTAATGCATATTTATGCGCATTTTCCACATCACGCTCAGAACGGCGGCGTAGATTTTGCATTTCTGCCTGAGTTCTTAGCGATTGATCTTTTGCTGCAATTAATTCTTCCTGAAGCTTTGCGAGCTCATCGACAGCATCTGGCGCACCTTCTGCTTCAGACTCCTGCAACTCCAGCTCATCAGATTGAGGCAATTCTGATTCTTGATCTGGTTTACCCTGACTATGATTCTCTTCAGTTGACACGCAACATCTCCCTTAATAAGTACCTGGTTATATCTATATTATGGTTTCACACCGGTATATTGGGCCAAGGCAATCAGTTTCAAGGGCAGACGCATCGAAAAAATATCGATAGTATTAGCAACAAGAACTCTGGGACAACCCACCACAGGATAGATCTTTGCTAACCACCCTTATCGTTAAAAATTTCACGCTGGTTGAACATCTAGAAGTAGATTTCAACAAAGGCATGACGGCACTAACGGGTGAAACTGGTGCGGGCAAATCACTCATAGTGGATGCATTAGCAATGGCATTAGGCGATCGCGCCGATACCGACAGAATTCGCAACAATTGTGATCGCGCTGAAGTCTCTGCCATATTTGAATCTGACACCTCACCTCAAACCAGACAATGGCTCAAAAATAATGATTTTGAAACCGTAAACCAAAATTCAGAAGAATATTTACTCAGGAGAGTATTAACAAAAGAGGGGCGATCTCGAGGTTATATCAATGGCCAGCCAGCCACCATGCAACAACTCCGTGAGCTGGGAGAGTTCTTAATTGATATACACAGCCAACATGAGCATCAATCCCTCTTACGTAAAGAAACCCACCGGAAAATTTTGGATGATTTTGCCGGCTGCTCTCAGTTAACCAATGAAATTAAGCAACAATACTACCAATGGGCCGCAGCCAAACATCAACTGGAGCAACTTGAAAACGATTCAGATGAACGAATCGCTCGCAGGGACTTGCTTAGCTTTCAACTTTCAGAGCTAGAACAGCTATCTACAGAACCAGGTGAATTGTCTCAATTGGAACAACAGCAACAAACTCTAGCCAATGCAGAATCAATTTTGCAAGACAGTCAAACACTGGTCCAGCTTTGCTCTGAGGGCGAAACTTTTAACCTGCAAAGTGCCCTCAATAAGGCCTTGCAGCTATTACAACAAATGCCAAGCAAACCAGACTCCCTTGAGGAGGCTGAAAAGCTTCTCAACAGTGCACAAATAGAGGTTGGTGAGGCAACAAGAGAAATCCAACATCACCTGAATAGTTTTGAAGCAAATCCTGAAAAATTACAACAAATCGAAGAACGCCTAAGCGCCATTTATCAATTGGCTCGAAAACATAAAGTAAACCCTGAAGAGCTCCTCTCAAAGCAACAGGTTCTAGAAGAAGAGCTTAACAAACTCACAGGAAGTGACAACGATACAGCCGTTTTAAAAGAGCAAATTGAAACCCTGGCAACCAACTACATAAACCTATCTCGTGAACTGACCGAAAAGCGTACTACTGCTGCTACAAAGCTATCTAAAGCTGTTGAACAGCAATTTGAAGCGCTTTCTATGCCTGGAGTAAGTTTCCTACCTATCCTGACGCCATTACCCAATGACAGCTTTGGGCCCAATGGACAAGAGGCTATCGAATTTCTGATTTGCACTAACCCGGGGGAACAACCCAAACCCCTGGCTAAAATTGCCTCGGGTGGAGAGCTGTCCCGAATCAGTCTCGCAATCCAGGTGATTGCAGCGAAAAACTCATCTATTTCTGCGCTCATATTTGATGAAGTTGATGTTGGCATTGGTGGGGCAACCGCAAATGTTGTGGGCCAGCTCCTCCGCCAACTCGGCGAACGCGAACAAGTAGTCTGCGTCACCCATCAGCCCCAAGTTGCAGCATGCGCTCACCATCATCTATTTGTCAGTAAAAACACCAAGAACAACAACACTCACAGCCAGGTCAAAACACTCTCAGATACTGACAGAACAAATGAAATAGCTCGCATGCTTGGAGGGCAAAAGGTAACAGATACAACCTTTAATCATGCCAAAGAAATGCTCGAATCAACTTAACCTGCTCAATAAGATGCAGGTAAAACATATAATCGAACAATTGATCCAGATCAACCAAAAACTCCCATAGAACCTCTACATTTGATTACCCCTACATTAGATAGGGTTCTAACATTTGGTATACAGTAAAAAATTTCAACGTATATAAAGTACTGTGGGAGGTGCTCAACGATGGACGCTGAAGATACAGCTACACTGGCTAAGGTAGGAAAGCTTATTCTTGGCGGGTTTGCCGTTATGCTTATTCTAATTGTTGTTGCCAATACGTTTTAATATACCTACTATAATTTAGAATAAGAACCATCCTAGAAAAGCAATCTAATAGAAAACAACTCGTACTTGTTCCCCCAATTTACCTTTTGCTCCGGCTTACCAACTATGTCGACACACTCCTCATGGCGACATCACAAAATCTCACCGGAAAACCACAAGAGCAATAGGTAAATCTGCGGGGCTTTCTCTCACCTGTATCACTAAATAAACTAGTGATAACAAAAGCTAATGGCGCCAATAACGCTGGA
>JALQUJ010000172.1 GCA_023263825.1 Porticoccus sp. | reverse complement strand
AAAAAACGTTTGGAATATGCGCTGGTTAAAGGCATTACCGAGTTTATTGAAGAAGATACAGAATTAGTCCGGCAAGAAGAAATATTAAATTTTGTTCACTGATAACCATGTAATTTATCGATCCGGCAACAAAGCAAGTCTTCCCCATCACTTTTGTGATGAGTGTGTTTGTGAGATCATTGGGTTACGAGATTCATAAACTCAACACCTGTGGTCTCTAAACCCTATACACTCCACATACATAGAATGCCACGCTAGGATAACAAAGATACCCACCATGATGCGCCCGCTTTTTGATATTGCAACGCTCAAGGGCGACATTGAAGCCGGTGCTTTAATACTGACGTCCAACAACCGGCTGGCAACAAAAATCCTCCAAGCATGGGGACAATACCAACAAGAGTGCGGCAACTCATGCTGGCCTCAACCAGAAGTGCATGCCATCGAACCCTGGATCAACGAACAATGGCTATGCTGCTGTGATGCTGGCACAGAAGATTCTGCAAGGGGTTCAATTATATCCCAAGCTATGGAGGAAATACTCTGGGAGGAAGTAATAGTAGAAGATTCGGAAAAACCCGACACACTACTTCCGTCCAATTTTTCCACATTAGCCCGCAACAGTTACAGCATTATTCAGCGCTGGCAGATTCCACTCTCTGAATTGAGGGTAGAGTTGCAGACAGCCCTCAAACAAGCACAACATCAGGGCTCACCACTGTTATATAGATGGATCGAAGCCTTTCGCAAAAAACTGAAACAACATCAATTGATCACCCCCGCCGATAGTGTTTCTACGTTAATGAACGCCTATGAAGGTGGCAGTAAAACACCCCATACACACATTATCACCGTGGGTTTTGACAGTATTCCTCCTTTGTACCAGGCATTGCTCACAGCAGCGGCGCTAAAGGTCAGCCAGCATCTTGTTGGAAGTAACCGCACTGATCAATCAGCAACAAAAGCAAAACGCATTCATTTTTATGATGAACAGCAAGAACTTGCCGCTGCCGCTGCCTGGGCAGATCAAAAACAGAAGGAAAACCCCGAACATCGAATTGGCATTGTCATTCCAAAATTAGCACAAATGAGGGGGCAAGTTGAACGTATTTTCAAACAGCAACTTGAACCAAACCATCAACTACCTGATCAACCCCGGTCAGCACTGCCTTTTAATCTCTCTGCCGGTATTCCATTAAGTAACACCCCAATGATTGACGCAGCATTACTACTGCTGTCACTTAACCGGAAAAAATTGCCTCTAGAAAACTTATGCCGTTTACTAAATTCGGCATTTTGGGGCTATGAACAAGCCTCGCCCGATCAACGAATGAGAGTAAATGCCTCCGGGGAAAAACGCCTGCGCTATCTCGCCCAGCATCAGCTAAACAGCTCTGAATTTCGCTATCAGCTTCACCTTACCGAACAAGTGTTTGAGGCTGCTGATAAATCTGAAGACAAAACGACAGCCACGCCTAGTCTCAGTGCAGCACTAGAACAAATGGAAAGCCTGCATCGAGAAATGCCAAAAAAAGCCAGTTTCCTGCAATGGGTAACTTTATTCCAGGAACAACTCGATGTTGTTAACTGGCCAGGGCAACGCTCTCTGGACAGTATTGAATACCAACAGTATCAACACTGGTTGAGAACTTTG
>JALQUJ010000132.1 GCA_023263825.1 Porticoccus sp. | reverse complement strand
CGCTGAGCTAATAAACCGAATAATCCACCCGTATGGATAAAAACAAGATCCTGAGCATTGCTATAGTGACCGGCTTTAATCTCCTGAACTAAACCGTGGAAAGCTTTACCACTATAAACAGGATCTAATATAAGCCCTTCCATTTTGGCTAGGGATCTTATGATATCGAAAACCTCTGGTGTTGCCTTGGCGTATCCAGGTCCAATATGTTCAGCATTAACATGAATATCTAGCTCTGTGATATCGAGAGGCTGTTGATACTCAGTTTTCCATGCTTGCATGTCCTCTCGCACTTTATTTTGAAAATAGGCTTCATCATCGCAAACTGCGATACCCAACACTGGGGCAGCCAAATGAAAAAGTTCTGCTCCCAGAGTTAATCCGGCTTGAGTCCCCCCGGAACCTGTAGCACAGGCAATTAGAGAGGGAGATATTTGATGTTCCTGAAAGTCATCAGCCAATTCCTTGGCACATACAACATAACCCCATGCACCCGTTCCATTACTTGCACCGGTCGGTATAGAAAATGGAGTATTTCCCAAGGCGCTGTGGTGCTGCTCCCATTGACGAAACAATGCTGGTAACTTTTTGTACTCTGCCACTGGATAATGACTGATTGTGGCACCAGCTAATTGATCCAGAAAGAAGTTTCCCGAGCTTTGCCCTTCAGGTTCTTCACCGCGAAGTATCAAATGCACTTTTAAGCCAAGCTGGGCTCCTAAAATAGCCGTTGCCCTACAATGATTAGACTGAACACCGCCACAGGTAATAATGGTATCTGCACCCTTTTCAATGGCTTGAGCAAGTACAAATTCCAGTTTTCTCACTTTGTTGCCGCTAATAGCACAACCCGTTAGGTCATCACGCTTAACCCAAATTCGAGGGCCACCAATGGATTCAGAAAGCCGATTAAGGGGTTGAAGGGGTGTTGGCGTTTGAGCCAAATGTAACTTATTAGGGAAACGAATCATAAATTGTTTGAGTCAGGGGAATCTTTGAATAAGTCTGAGTTAGATTTTCGGTGAGATAAAATGGTCTGATTTAAGGCGAAGATTGAAGGTAATAACGAGTTATTAGCAAAATCTTCAACGACATAGCAGGTTATTTTGGCCAGCGAAAAATAATTCATGACTAGTTCAGAGGTTCCCCCAATAAAGTAAAGGCCGCAAAAGCGGCCTTTGATCATCATCTTATACCTGTTTAATCGTGCCTTTAGGCAGCACAGCATGAACTGCGGCCCTTTGGAATTTCAGCTCCACATTGTTGGCAGCTTCTACCACGATATAGTCATCCTCAAGTTTGGTAATTTTCCCCAGCATGCCGCTGTTCATTACGATTTCGTCACCCTTACTCAAAGAACTAGTCAAATCCTTATGTTCTTTCTGGCGTTTCCGTTGTGGACGAATAATCAGAAAGTACATAAATACAAAAAGGCCACCAAACATTAACAATGTATACAGTGGGTTGGGCTCTTGGGATGCAGGTGCAGCCGTTGCCATTACAACTTGGGATAGGTCGAGAGACATTCAATTACCTCAGTATTTTAAATAGGTTTTAATGATTAAAGCGCATTTATTATCGAATAATCGATATTAAAGGTTTTCTTTAATCCACTCCTGTACATCTTCATGGTGAGTTTTGGTTTTCACTTTTTTCATCACCATAGCAATTTTACCATCCTTATCGATAACAAAGGTGGTTCTTAATACACCCATAAACTCTCGGCCCATAAACTTTTTCAAGTCCCAGCAACCATAGGATTCTGTCACAGCATGATCTTCATCTGAGAGCAAATCGAAATTAAGATCTTGCTTCTCCTCGAAACGGGCAAGTCTTGGATAGGGATCTGGGCTTACAGCTAAAACAACCGTATTTAGATCAGCGAATTCAGCTTTGCTATCACGAATACCGCAGGCCTGTGTAGTACAGCCCGGAGTCATTGCTTTAGGGTAAAAATACAAAACCACATTTTTCTTACCCTTAAAGTCTGCAAGTGAAACCGTCTCTCCATGCTGGTTTTGCAGGCAAAAATCTGGTGCAGATTGTCCAACTTCTGGAAAAGTCATTCTGCTCTCCTTATCTAATAAGATTTATAAGTGCTAATGGGAAAGCAGCACTTTATCAAAAACTGACGCGATGAAAAGAATTGAGGTGGGATATTCTTAAATTTAACTGGTTTTTAAGTATTTTTTCTAATTTAAAACGATCTGCACGGTTGAGAAAATCGCCTATAGCATAACAATGCCCCTCAGCAACCATATCTATATCGGGTACTGTCATAGCGTGGGAATGTTCCTCAACAAGGATATTTACAGAACCTTTTGGAAAGGAACAAAAAAGCTCCTTTGTATCAACACCACGTTTCAGGGAAAGAAAATCACCCTGAACAGTAATAATTTCGTGGTAACTCAGCTTTTTCAGTGTGATATACAAACCTATAGTAAGAGCAACGATTTGTAGTAATGCAAATGGAACTACTACCCAGCCACCCATAACAACAATGGGCGTAACACTGATAGCTATCGCCAGAGACAGTCCCATAATCACTCGGACATTACCCTGCCAACCCATTGAACGGTTAGGCGTTAGAATAACTTTCGTTGCTTTGTTTCTACCCGTATATAGAGAAACCATGGCTCCTTTTCTCTGTTAACACCTGACAATATCCTCTACTCCATACCTTAAGTTTAGGATATAAACAGAGTTAATAGCCAACAAGCTGCTATTAAAGGGTTAATAATCCAAGAGAGCTTATTTCAACATAAAATACTGCCATAAAAAAGACGCCTTTTTAAAGGCGCCTTTTTAAATAATGTAGCGGAATTCTATGGGCTACTTACGCACTACATTTCCAACATTATGGAAGTAAGTGTTGTACTGCATCGCGTTCTTCCGTCAATTCCTGCTCAGTAGCGGTCATTTTTCCACGTGAGAATTCATTGATTTCCAAGCCTTGAACAATTTCCCAATCACCATTCTTACACACGCAAGGGAAAGAATAAATCAGGCCTTCAGTAATACCGTAGCTTCCATCACTGTATACACCCATGCTAACCCAATCATTCTCAGGTGTACCAAGAGCCCAGTCACGCATGTGGTCAATAGCCGCATTAGCCGCTGAAGCTGCTGAGGACGCGCCACGAGCTTTAATAATAGCTGCACCACGTTGTTGGACAGTAGGAATAAAGTCTTCTTCATACCAGCTCTGATCTACCAAATCTATGGCAGTTTCGCCTGCAACTTTTGGGTGGTGAAGATCTGGAAATTGAGTAGCAGAATGGTTACCCCATACCAACATATTGGTTACATCATTAACCGTTTTACCTGTCTTTTGTGCAATTTGAGTCATGGCACGGTTGTGGTCCAAACGCATCATTGCAGTAAATTGACGTGGGTTAATATCTGGAGCATTACGCTGTGCGATCAAAGCATTGGTGTTAGCAGGGTTACCAACAACCAATATTTTGATATCTTTAGAAGCGTTATCGTTAATTGCTTTACCCTGTGCAGAGAAAATAGCAGCATTCGCTTCAAGCAAGTCTTTACGCTCCATACCAGGACCACGTGGACGGGCACCTACCAGCAATGCGTAATCCGCATCTTTAAATGCCACATTGGCATCATCGGTACAAACCATGCCTGCCAATAATGGGAAGGCACAATCATCCAGCTCCATAGCAACCCCTTTCAGGGCTTCTAATGCGGGTGTAATTTCCAGCATTTGTAAAATAACTGGCTGATCCTCACCCAGCATTTGGCCAGCAGCGATACGAAATAGAAGTGAATAACTAATTTGGCCGGCGGCTCCGGTGACAGCTACACGAACAGGTGCTTTCACAATTTTTCTCCACGATAGGTTGATGACTAGAATGGTCGGCCATTATAAGCAAATCGTTCAAAATTTCACTTATTCGAAAGTATTATTTATATCCATATGATGAATACTGATTGTAATCCCTTAAAAAACTGAAAAACCATGAGTTTTGCCAAGTGTAAAGCCTGAACTAGTAGGCACTGCTTATACCCAATTAGCCATAAAAAAGCTGAAATTAGCGGATACTTAGCTGGTTTGAGGAAAGAATTTGATCTACAGGTACAGAGACATATTCAAACTGGTGATAATCCGGTTCCAAGAGCTCTCCATCCCAAACGATAATATCCAGGTCAATTGCTCTTGGTCCAGCCTTGATAGGGCCACGCAACCTCCCCATCCTATCTTCAACAGTTTTTAGATACCCATTAAAACCATCGAGTTCGAGTGTCGTTTCAACCAGATAAGCCGTGTTAAGAAAGTTAGGTTGTTCCTTATAACCTACGGGATCAGTTTCAATCACATCTGCACAGTCAACAAACCGAGCAACATAATTTGTTTCAGACGACAAAATAACCTGTGACTTGGAGATATTCTCATGGGGGTCAATATTTGACCCTACAGAAATAATGACCTGATGTAGTTCTTTTTCAGCCATTGCTTTTAGCGTCCTTTTTAGTCATGAACGGCTTTTATTAAACATTTCGGCATGGTTTCCCTGATGATTGATATTTTCACCACCATCCACAGTAATAATTTGTCCTGTCACAAATTCGCTATCAATTAAGAAATTCATTGCTCTTAACAAGTCCTCCACACTTCCCTGCTTTTGTAACGGGATATTTTCTATTCGCCAAGAAACATAATCCTCTGTACGCTCTTCTCCCGGCAGAACAACCCCTGGGGCAATGCCATTAATGCGAATATTTGGTGCATATTCAATAGCCGCCAAGCGAGTGAACTCTGCAAGTGTTTTTTTAGAGAGTAAATACGCTGCATAATCATTTTGCTGAAACGCAATCTTATTATCTAGGATATTAATAACAGATCCTTTCTTGCTACCAGTCCTTTTCTTAGAATGGCTTGCAAAACTTTGTGTCAGTATAAACGGTGCAAAAAAATTAACCGAAAACTGGTGCTGTAATAGTTCCAGGTTTGTATCTGCTATAGAGGCTGCCTCATAAGCTGAAGCACTGTTAATAAGGAGTTCGAGCCGGGGAAAGCAATCTGAAACCTGTTGAACTAAATCGTCGCGCTGATCAGATGCCAGGTCTGCCTGAAAAATTTGGCAGGATACACCTAGAGATTCAAGAAGCTTAGCTGCTTCATGTGCTGAACTATTCGATGAATGATAATGGAGCGCTATATCATAACCACGCTGTGCCAAAGACCTTGCAAAAGCTAATCCCAAGCGAGTGGCACCACCTGTCACCAA
>JALQUJ010000028.1 GCA_023263825.1 Porticoccus sp. | reverse complement strand
CACGAAAAGGAAGTGACCGCACTTATTGGTCCGTCTGGGTGTGGAAAGTCTACTTTCATAAGATGCATCAATCGAATGAATGATGTTATCGATATATGTAAAATTAAAGGATCAATTGAAATAGATGGAAAAAATATTAATCATAAGTCCATTGACGTTGTTAGACTAAGAGAAAAAGTAGGTATGGTGTTTCAAAAACCCAATCCTTTTCCAAAAAGTATTTATGATAATATTGCATACGGACCCAACATCCATGGAATTGCTCTTTTGCACCAGAGTTAAACAAAATAGTTTTAGCCCAACCTTTTCCTGCTCCAAGAACATCACCATATGAAAAACCACCACAGGCAACTAAGCCTTTAAACTGATCAAGGGTGATTCGTCCGGCTAAAATATCACTCATATGGACATCAACGGCATTAAAACCTGCACGATCAAATGCAGCAGCCATTTCCATCTGGCCATTAACACCTTGCTCACGAAGAATTGCCATGCTGGGCCTAACACCACTGTTAATATAGGGGGCAGCTACGTCTTCATTAATATCAAAAGTTAACCCAGCACTGAGTCCAGGATCATCCAGGAACAAGCCATCAAATTCCTGGCGTGCACATTGCTCATTGTCTCTTCGTGCCTGTATCTGGTAGCTGGTCTCACTCCAGGTTCTTAATAATTCTGCACAGGTTTTACTGTAAAGCCGTGCACCATCTTGATAGATATCGATATTGTCGGACTGATTCAGTGTAGCGACGACACTTGCGGGGATATCCAATGCAGAAAAACGCTGGATAAAGTCATCAACAAGGTCTGCTGGTATTTGAATCACCGCACCGAGTTCTTCATTAAACAGTATTGAAAGCGCATCACCCGGCTGTTCATCAAGGCAAATATCCAGGCCGACATTTCCGGCAAATGACATTTCAGCCATGGTAGTAAACAGACCTCCATCAGAACGATCATGATAGGCAATAATTTCATCCGCCTCATTGGCAGCCTGGATAATGTCAAAGAAGCCCTTTAGCTTTTCAGCAGAATCGACATTTGGCGTTACATCGCCCATTTGGCTATAAACCTGAGTCAAAATAGAACCACCCAGGCGGTTTTGATTATTACCCAAATCGATATAAAGAAGTGCCGTATCTCCTCGATCAAGACGCAATTGAGGTGTTAAGGTTTTTCTTACATCAGGTACTGGAGAAAATGCAGAGATAATTAAAGACAGCGGTGATGTTACTGCTTTCTCTTCACCATCCTTCTCCCAAGCTGTTCGCATGGACATAGAGTCCTTACCAACGGGAATCGTTATGCCAAGCTGAGGACACAATTCTGTACCCACAGCTTCAACGGTACGAAACAGTTTTTCATCTTCTCCCTCATGCCCAGCTGCACACATCCAGTTAGCAGATAACTTAACGTCCGACAGATGATGAATCCGAGTGGCAGCAATATTGGTAATGGCTTCACCAATGGCCATACGCCCTGAGGCCGGCGCATCAAGCAATGCCAAAGGCGTACGCTCACCCATGGCCATTGCTTCACCAGTGTAACCATCGTAGCTGGTGGTTGTTACCGCACAATCTGCCACGGGTACTTGCCAAGGGCCAACCATTTGGTCTCTTGCAACTGTGCCGGTAATACTGCGATCGCCAATGGTGATCAAAAAGCTTTTACTTGCCACCGCAGGGTGGTGTAAAACGCGATGAATCGCTTCTTCTAATAACACGTCAGACCAATCAAAAGGTGAAACCTCACTGGTTTTGGACTTAACCTCTCGATGCATCTTTGGAGGTTTACCAAAGAGTACTGACATGGGTATGTTTACGGGTTTAGCATCAAAGTGTTTGTCATTAACGACCAAGTGTTTATCTGCAATGGATTCACCGACAACGGCATAAGGACAACGTTCGCGCTGGCATATTGCCTCAAATGCGGTCAAATCTTCAGGTTTAACCGCCATAACATAACGCTCTTGAGCTTCATTACACCAAATAGCCAACGGAGACATACCCGGCTCGTCATTGGGTATATTCCTCAACTCAAAATGAGCACCACAGCCACCGTCTTTGGCTAATTCTGGAAAGGCATTGGATAAGCCTCCCGCACCTACATCATGGATAAATGCAATGGGATTTTTATTACCAAGCTGCCAACATTGATCAATGACCTCCTGGCAACGGCGTTCTATTTCCGGGTTCTGACGTTGTACTGAGGCAAAATCTAAATCCTCTGCACTGGACCCTGAAGCCATTGAGGATGCGGCACCACCACCTAAGCCAATCAACATGGCTGGGCCACCCAATACAATCAGCTTACAACCGGGATCAAATTCAAACTGCTCAATATGTTCTTCACGGATATTGCCATAACCACCGGCAATCATTATGGGCTTATGGTAGCCACGGCGTTCGTTATCAAAATCTTGTTCAAAACTGCGAAAATAACCACACAAATTTGGCCGACCAAATTCATTATTAAATGCGGCCCCACCGATGGGCGCTTCAACCATAATATCCAGTGCCGTCACGATACGATCTGGCTTACCATATTTTTGTTCCCACGGCTGTGGCAGCTCAGGAATATTCAAATTGGAAACGGTAAAGCCTGTCAGCCCTGCTTTCGGCTTGGAACCACGCCCCACGGCCCCTTCATCACGTATCTCACCACCTGAGCCCGTACCTGCGCCAGGAAAAGGTGCAATAGCCGTTGGGTGGTTATGGGTTTCCACTTTCATCAATAGGTGTACAGGTTCCTGATTGTAGCCATAGACTTTATTTTCAGGGTTGGGGAAAAAGCGTCCTGCTTCATTTCCTGCAATAACAGATGCATTATCATCATAGGCTGATAGCACATTCTCTCCGCCCTTTTCATAGGTATTTTTGATCATGGCAAACAAGGAAGTATCCTGCACTTGATCATCAATGGTCCAGGAGGCATTAAAAATCTTGTGGCGACAGTGTTCAGAGTTCGCCTGAGCAAACATCATCAGCTCAACATCGGTGGGATCTCGGTTCAGCTCAGTAAAGCTGTCTAATAAATAATCTACCTCATCATCCGCCAATGCCAACCCAAGCCGTGTATTTGCCTCAACTAACGCCTCACGACCTTTAGACAAGACAGGGATTGAATCCATCGGTGTTGGCTCATGGTGGACAAACAACGATTCTGCTTCCGAAAGTTCAGAAAAAATTGTCTCAACCATTCGATCATGCAATAGAGCTTCAACGGTTTGACGATGGGCTTCTATCATCTCTCCCTGAAGATAGAACGCTATTCCACGCTCCAGTCGACGTATTGAATCCAGCCCAGCGTTGTGTGCTATATCGGTAGCCTTACTTGACCAGGGGGAAATGGTTCCGGGTCGAGGAACAACCAATCTAAGTAGGCCCTCGGGGCACTCAGGTATGAGCACTCCATCCTGTGTTGAGCCATAGGTCAGTAGCGATTTAAGTGTATCTGTTTCCGCATCTGACAACTGGCCATCAATCTCAGCAAAATGCACAAATTCAGCATAGACCCCCAAAATAGCTGGCTCTATGGATTTTAATGAGGCAAAAAGTTTTTGTGTTCTAAACTCAGAAAGCGCCGGAGCACCGCGAAAAATCAGCATCGTTAAACAGCTCTAATCAGGCAAGAATTTAAGAATGGCCATTGTACTGGAATTGGCCTTCTAACGTCATTGTCTGACAGGTTTTTCATCGGTTTTTTTAAATACCAATTTTGTACACTCCTAACGATGTTTTATCGGCATTAACCGACCTTCATCAGAAAACTATTGAACCCCTTTGCGTCTATGCCTAATCTAGTAGGGCTCTATCCCTACTCTAACAATAAGAATCTGGGCTCACACGCTATTAACACAAAATAAAAGTTGGGGGACAAGAGCACTGATACATACACCGGATAAAGTATGGTTGAATTTTACTTTCATTTAAAAAAAGCAACGAAGCGAGCTATATCCTACGTATTGCTTTTTCTTTTCGCTCTGATACTAACCACAAGTAGAGCCCCTACAATCTTGGAAGAAGTACAAAATAATGGTGTTCTCCGTGTCGTAACATTACCTGGCTCTACCACCTATTTTGAGAATGCCAAAGGTGAAGATGGCTTCGAATATTTACTGGCCAAAGAATTTGCAAATAGCCTTGGTGTATCACTTGAAGTGACCAGTATGCCTTCTCTCACTAGCGTACTTTTAGCCATTGGTGGGCCAAATGCGCACATAGGCGCTGCCGGATTAACGATTACCCCCAAAAGAGAAAAAAGCTTTCGTTTTAGCAAACCTTATTATTGGGTAGAGCAAAAACTACTCTATCGAAATGGCACCAAACGCCCAAAAAATATTGAAAGCTTAGTTAAGGGCCTAGATGACGGTGTCTTGTTAGCCATGTCTAACAGTTCCCACAGCGAACGCCTATCCCAATTAAAACTAGAACACCCAAAACTTGAATGGCAAGAAACCCAAGAGTTAGAAATGCAGGACCTAATGTCCAAAGTCCATTCTGGAGAAGCTCGATATGCTGTTATTGATTCCACAGCCTATGCTGTTGATCGAGCTATTTACCCAAAAGCGCGGGCAGCATTTAATCTTTCAGAACCTGAAGCTGTAGGCTGGGCTTTCCCTCTACATGGTGATGATTCACTGATCCAAGCAGCCAATCAATTTATATCAGATTATGAATCAAGTGGGAAACTTGAAAAGCTGAAACAACAAACTCTGGAACAAACACATAAATTTAATCAGGCTGGCTCTCAGCTTTTTAAGAAAATGCTACTAACTCGCCTACCAAAATATCAAAATTTGTTTCAGGAAATAGCGCAGAAAAACAATATAGACTGGCATATGTTAGCCGCTATTTCCTATCAGGAATCACATTGGAATCCTAAGGCAAAATCACCCACAGGGGTTCGAGGCCTGATGATGCTGACGCTACCTACAGCAAGGGAGATGGGCGTTACCGATCGCGTTGACCCACGACAAAGTATCGAAGGCGGTGTTAAGTATTTCCTCAAAACTAAATCAAGAATCCCCAAGGACATTACCGATCCAGATCGAACCTTATTGGCTCTCGCCGCTTATAACGTGGGAATGGGGCATTTGGAAGATGCCCGAGTGCTAACTGAACGTGCAGGGAAAAATCCAGATTTATGGCAAGATGTTAGAGAATTTCTCCCCCTATTGGAAAAGAAACAATATTACAGCACTGTTCGCCACGGCTATGCTAAGGGAAGAGAACCTGTTCAGTATGTTGATAATATTTTACGCTACAAAACTGTACTAAAACGTCACTCTTCAGAACTGCAGCGACAACAAGAACAGCTGTCTACTCCTGAAATACCCAACTCCAGTGACTGGAGCCCTAACGCCCTGCTCTCTTTGTAACCTTCTATTTTTGTAACTTTCTACCGGCGCAATAGGACTATGTTACTTTTGTGATCGTTTATCGCGAAAAAATGTACTGATTAAATCGCTACACTCTTTTTCCAACACCCCACCGACCACATCCAACTTATGGTTATAGTGGGTTAACTCAGGCAATTTTAGTTGACTTTCCACTGCACCTGCTCTCGGTTCTTTCGCACCATAAACTAAACGTGCTACACGAGCATGTATCATTGCTCCAATACACATGGTGCATGGTTCTATGGTGACGTAGAGAGTCGTATCAGGTAATCGATAATTGTTCATATTGGCAGCAGCATTGCGCAGCGCCATAATTTCAGCATGGGCAGTTGGGTCACAAGTGGTTATAGGCGAATTAAAGCCCTCACCAATCACAGCGCCATCTTTAACCAGTAAAGCGCCAACGGGCACTTCACCTTCCCTACCTGCTTGTTCTGCAAGCACCAGCGCCTTAGATATCCAATCAATATCTATGGGGGTATAACCCTTGCCTATCACTTGGCTGGGCTCTTTTTATCTAGGGGCTCTTTATCTAAATCCATGTCACCAAAACGCTGATCAACCGTTTCTTGCAATAAATCCTCTATCCCTTTAG
>JALQUJ010000214.1 GCA_023263825.1 Porticoccus sp. | reverse complement strand
CAAGCTCTTTATCGACATCCCAGTCATCGCCCGCACTATCACCTTCTAGCAACTGCTCCATGGCTGCATCTTCAGCCAGGAATTCTTCTTCGGACAATCCCAGGTCTTCTTCCAAAGATGTCTCTCTAGGTTCATTGGCAGAAAGAGGAGCGCTCGCTTTCGCAATATCATCATCGGAAAGATCAAAATCTTCTTCTGGCTCGCTCTTTTCAATCACCTCCTCAGAGAGAGGCTCATGGTTTACTGGAGGTGTTGAAATCAGATCAGCACCTGTTTTTTCAGGTGTAAATGCATCCACAGGTGCTCTTGAAATATTTACCCGCTCCATGGAAGAAGGCAGCTTAAAGCCGGAAACAGAACTACGAAGTTCGACTGCCAAATCAGCCAACTCACCGATAGATTGAGCCGTATTGTTAGTCCCAGACAAGGTTTGTGAGGAGATATCCTGAATCACATGCATGGTTCTGGAAACCTGACCCGCTGTTGAGGTTTGTTGACTAGCTGCTGTTGAGATATCGCGAATGAGCTTGGCCAAATCTGCCGATACCGTTTCAATTTCTTCCAGCACTCCACCAGCAGCATGGGCTCGTTCTGCCCCCTTCACCACTTCTGCGGTGGTTTGCTCCATGGAGTTCACAGCTTCGTTGGTATCGGTTTGAATTGTTTTAACCAATGATGCGATTTGTTTTGTTGCCACAGCAGAACGTTCAGCCAATCGTTGAACTTCATCAGCAACTACCGCAAAACCGCGACCGGCATCACCTGCCATCGATGCCTGAATAGCAGCATTCAGTGCCAAAATATTGGTTTGATCCGCAATATCGTTAATCACGGAAACGATATCGCCAATTTCCTGGGAACTCTCACCCAGTCGTTTAATTCGATTAGAGGTATCCTGAATCTGCTTACGGGTCGTATCCATTCCGCCAATTGTGCTTTGTACAACCTCAGCACCTTTTTTGGCGATTGATACGGATTTTTCTGCCACCGTGGCAGATTCCGAGGAATTGGCAGAAACCTGATCAATGGTAATCGCCATTTGATTGATTGCTTCTGATGCCCCAGAAATTTCATGTGCCTGATGCTCGGATGCCTCAGCCAGCTGTAGTGCGGTTGCTCGCGTTTCGTTGGCAGCTGCGGATACGTTCTCTGAGGTATCCCGAATTTGTGCTACCAAGATTCTCAACTGGTCAATGGCATAGTTGATAGAGTCTGCAATCGCACCCGTAAAATCCTCGGTTACTGTTGCATGACTGGTTAGATCACCTTCACCCAACCCAGCAATTTCATCTAACAGACGAAGGATAGCTTGTTGGTTATGCTCGTTGGCCGTAGCTGTCTCGCGTAATCTCCGGCGTGTTTCTGCCGTGATCAACAATCCCATAACCGCCAACAATATAACGCCTAACACACCAGCATAAAGTGCAGTTTGGTAGGTAAGATCACGGCTTTCAGGTAGCGAAGCTACTGTATCGGATAGCTGACTAATCTGTTCCTGCAACACTGGTGATTCATCAAGTATGGCATTGTTTGCCTGGCTGGCACTAAACAATGCTGGTGTCGCTTCAAAGATTTCTTGAACAGAGCTGCTCACAAATGCAAACCGCTCTGTAATACTGGCCAAACTCTCCCCAGCCTTACGGCTAGTGACTCGGCTAATACCTAATTGGGTATCGCCACTTTTCATACCCTCGAGAACTTGACCAAATAAATTTGCATCTTTATTGAACTGGTCAGCAGCAACTTCTGCGTCAGCACCACCTTCTAACATTTTATCGACGTTACGGCCTATACGTTCTGCACGCCATGATTGTGCTTGGGCAACAGCAACTTGATCTGCTGGGGCTCTACTCGCTAATAGTATTTCTACTACTTGGGTGTGTTCTTGTTGGAGCTCAGGTAGTGTTTTATTTAATGTTGCTGCAATTTTATTAAGGAAAATAACGGTTTCTTTATTGTCGATAATCGTCAAGGCATTTTGGTGCGCCTTACCCCAGGTAGCCTCTAGTGTACCCAGTTGATTGGCAGAAACTTCATCAGCTAAATTGGTGTTGAGGGTATTCCAGGTTTTTTCCATTTGGTCTGCGACATTTTGCAACTCGCCAAATGCCCTCTCTTTACCCGCTGTCGATTCACGGGACAAACCGACTAACCGGTAGGACTGTGCGCGCATTTCTGCTACGGACTGAAGGTTATTCTGGTCTTGGGATGTCTGCTGAAACACCGTCAACAGGTTATACCCTAGAAAAACGACCACCAAAGCTAATATGATCGATAGCACAAGGATGGAAGAATTGATCTTTGACCCCTGGATTCCTTTTTTCATGTCAATCTCACTCCGAACAAGTGACGCCGGTTTATAACAGCATTTTTAGGGAATAATGTTTTGGTAGGCCGCTATGCAGCCACCTCCATAAAGCGTGGATCACTCTGAAGCTTACCTGGCCTCAGCAATATCCATGTATCATCTTCTTGATAAAAACCACCCTCTGCATAGGGTGAAAATATTTTGGGAACACCTTCTGGCTTTCGTTGAAATTTATCCACTTGTAGATTACGCATACCGTAAACCTGATCCACAACCAAGCCAACAAATACACCACGCAAATCAACAACCAACACACGGTGTAATTTACGTGGAGACGTTAATCTTCCGCCCAAAAACTCTGCAAGGTTTATGACAGGAAGGAAGCGGCCTCTCAAATTTGCCACACCCCAAACCCAGTGCTTGACGCGAGGCAAGCGGGTACATTGGGGTAGTTCAAGAATTTCTGTTAGCTCTTCAAGTGCCATGGCAAGGTTGACGCCCATAAGAGAAAAACAAACCACCTTTCGAGTCGGTGCTATGTCTTCCTGCTCAGGCACCCAACGGGCAGAGTTGTTGTATTTACCAGAGAGCGTAGCCAGCGTATCAAATGCTTGGTTGGCTTCAGCCATCACAATATATAACCCTTATTTAGCACATAGCATCTGTTAATTATGTAACTTATGATTTCTTTTTTACATAAAAAATTGCTTTCTTATTAGACTTCCCGAAAATTATTGGGAACTGTTAATAAACTTTATACACTGTTTGGTATCTATCCTCCCTGCCTTAAATAGGTTTAGCAGTTCAGATTCGCCATCCAATGTAAGATAGTGTTAACAACACCTAACTTTTACTAGGGGCCTCTGAGTTAGAATCACGGTTTACAATCATAAATAACAATCGGCCTCCCATGGCGTGATGCAGGTAACACTTATGAGCAAGATTCTTGGGGTTGTGATGGATCCCATTAACAACATCAAACCCTATAAAGACACAACCCTAGCCTTATTACTGGCAGCACAGTGCCGAGGCTGGGAGCTCATGTATATGGAACAAAGCCATCTGGCTCTTGCCAGTGGCGATCCCATTGCCAAAATGGCACCCTTGATAGTCAGAGACAGCACAACCAATTGGTTTAGTGTTGGAGAGGCAAAAATACAGCCCCTGTCCCACCTCAACGTTATTTTAATGCGCAAGGACCCTCCCTTTGATAGTGAATATATTTATTCAACATACATTCTGGAAGCTGCTGAAAAACAAGGTGTATTGGTTGCCAACAAACCCCAGAGCCTCAGGGACTGCAACGAAAAAGTATTCGCAACCCTGTTTCCACAATGCTCTCCCCCTCTACTTGTGAGCAGAGATGCTTCACAGCTAAAAAACTTCCATAAAACTCACGGTGATATTGTTCTAAAACCACTGGACGGTATGGGTGGATCTTCCATTTTTAAGGTCAGCCAAAAAGACCCTAATCTAAATGTCATTATTGAAACCCTGACACTTGAAGGTGCCCGCACTATCATGGCACAAAAATTTATCCCCCAAATTGATGCCGGTGATAAGCGTGTACTAATGGTCGATGGAGAACCTATTCCCCATTGCCTGGCCAGAATTCCGCCAGAAGACGATATACGCGGTAACCTTGCAGTAGGCGGTACTGGCGTAGTACAACCATTAAGTGAGCGGGACCTCTGGATTGCGAAACAGGTCGGACCAACCCTGAAGGAAAAAGGTATCCTGTTTGCCGGCCTAGATGTTATTGGTGATTACTTGACTGAAATTAACGTGACCAGCCCAACCTGTGCACGTGAAATTGACCGCCAGGAGTCAACGGATATTGGCGGTAAACTAATGGATGCCATTGAACAAAGATCAGTTTAAATGGAACAACGGATAGACAAGCCGACATACAGGATGCCAACCTAAAGAAAACCGGGGCACCACTGCAACAGGTTCAAGAACAATCTGTCGTTAGTAAAACACCCGCCGTTTCTACCATAGCCGACAGTCTGCAAAGCACTGCAGACAAATTAGCACCGAAAGAAATGGAGCAGCCCGTCATAACACCCTTACCCCAGGCCGCCTCACTAGAAATCGCCAGCCTAAAAGCAAAATTAGATCAACAACAGCAAGAATATAGCAAGTTCCCCAGAGTACTGAGAATTACCTCAGCCAGCACAAAAGCAGCAGACCATGCAGCCTACTTACGTTACTGGATTGACCGAATAGCAATGGTAGGTAATAACAACTACCCGGAAGAGGCTCGACAAAAATCCCTCTATGGTGATCTAAGGTTTGCAGTAACCTTGCTACCGAATGGGACCGTCGACAGCGTTGAGCTATTATTAAGTTCCGGGCAACGAGTGCTGGATCAAGCAGCCATTAGAACGGTAAGACTGGCATCCCCCTTTGCTCCATTTCCTCCAGAGATAAAACAATGGGATAAGTTGGAAATTATTCGCACCTGGCGATTTGTTCCGGGCAATCATCTCAACACGATAAACTAGGTTCTGCTCACACCATTTGAACGTTCTATAACTTGATATAGAAATCTCTGGCTTGTTTTCTAAAAAAGGGGAATCATACTTATAGTTATGACAACACCATCAAACAGCACGAACTCAGATCATGTCATGAAAGACCTGAGCAACCATTTTTTAATCGCTATGCCTGGATTGCTTGACCCCCATTTCTTTGAAACTGTTATCTATCTTTGTGAACACAATGCCGAGGGTGCGATGGGGCTGGTCATTAACCAGCCCCTAAACATACCTGTTAGTCAAATATTTGATCAACTCGAGTTAGGCTATACGACAAAAATTGGTGATCAATCGTTGCTGGCGGGCGGTCCTGTTCAAATTGATCGAGGTTTTGTTTTACATCGAACCAGTGATCGAAAATGGGAATCGACCCTACCAATTTCGAATAACATTAGCCTGACAGCATCCAGTGACATCATTTCTGATATTGCTAATGATCAAGGGCCAAGTGACCTTATTATTACATTAGGCTATTCTGGTTGGGGCCCTGGCCAGCTAGAAGAAGAACTCGCCAGCAATGCATGGCTGACCATTCCTAGTGATGCCAATATTATTTTTGATGTCCCCTTTGATGAGAGAGCTAAAGCGGCAGCGGCTAAAGCTGGCATAGATTTCAGCCTGATAAGCTCTAATATCGGGCATGCATAAAAGAGACTCTACTATTCCTACTAAATCCGACACAGTGCTCGCCTTTGATTTTGGAACCGGTCAAATTGGTGTTGCCATTGGACAAACACTGACCAACACTGCAAATCCACTCACCGTCTTTAAAGCAAAAGATGGTATTCCCGACTGGACGCAAATCAAGCAACTTCTGGAAGAATGGCAACCTGACCAAGTCCTTGTTGGACTACCACTGAATATGGACAGCACTGAAAGTGAGTTTTGTGCACGGGCCAGAAAATTTGGTAATAGGCTACATGGAATGTTTGGTCTTCAGGTCAGTATGGTAGACGAACGCCTTTCTACATTTGAGGCTAAGCAGCAAGAGTCCACCCTTAAAGCGGGTGAAAATAGACGCGGTAAAAAGAGCTACAAAGAACAGCCTGTAGATGACTTGGCTGCAGTTATTATTTTGCAAACCTGGCTATCAGATCCGAGCTGTGCCCAACCCATCTGACCGCTAACTGCATTCACGCTGTCTAGTTCAAAAAAACCCTCTGATTCACAGAAACGCCCTAAAAAATATTACTCTGGTCATCCTGATCACCAGCCACCTGAAGATCATCAGCAGCATTGGACAAATAGCCTGGGTCTGTTTCTGACTGGAGTTTGATAAGCAAGGCTTCACTAAAACCATGAGTATCACGATGGACTTCACACTGAACCTATATCTTATTGTTATCATACGCTTTATATAGATACCGAATAGCCATGCGTTATTCCTGTTATTCTGGATTAATCTAATGCTTTCCCAAAAAGCTGTGTAGTAATCTATGTGTCGTTCCCTAGGCATAACGCCTACTATAGGGCCCCTAAATATAACCACCACGCTTATATATACCAAGTATATGCCTAATATAGCCGACAATCTCAAACATATTGACCATCGGATTAAACAGATCACAAAAAATGTGAACCGAAATCCCGATGAAATTACCCTGCTTGCTGTTAGCAAGGGGCAACCTGCAGCGGCCATTCAAAATGCTTACGAGCAAGGGCAATGGCATTTTGGCGAAAACTATCTTCAAGAAGCCCTAGAGAAGCAGCAGCAACTTTCAGACCTTACTAATATCACTTGGCATTTTATCGGCCCAATACAGTCTAATAAAACACGAAAAGTAGCAGAAAATTTTGACTGGGTTCACAGTGTTGACAGAATCAAGATCGCAGAGCGCTTAAACCAGCTTCGCACTGACCACCCAATACCTCTCAACGTTTGCTTACAAGTCAATATCAATTCAGAAGAAAGTAAATCAGGGTTACTGGCTAATGAAGTAGAAGAGGTCGCCCATGCTGTTGCAAAATTACCCAATCTAAAATTGCGCGGATTAATGGCAATTCCCAAAAAGAATCAATCTGATTCTGAACAGCGCGCATCTTTCAAAGCCGTTGCCCAATTATTATCGAAACTCAAGAACGGCTCCA
>JALQUJ010000211.1 GCA_023263825.1 Porticoccus sp. | reverse complement strand
CAATATCCAGTGTTCGAGCACTAAATCGCGGACAATCCCGACGGCGTCCGTTTTGATCTTCTAAAGCCTTTAAATAACTCGAGAGTTCTCCAACACTGAATTTTGTTTCAATGCCGACAACTAAGTTGTAAAAATTGTCGCCATCAACCCTGCTCGCCTCTTTCAACCTTTCCCCTCTCAATAAGGACCCCCACATCACGGGCGCCACGAATAGCACCAGGCTTGCCGATACGCAATCGCAACCAGGGAATATTGAATTCCTGGCAAACAATGTCCGACACTTGCTCTGCCATGGTTTCGACCAATAAAAACTCACTGCCTTCAATAAATTCAATAAGGCGCTTTGATACAGCTTTATAATTTAGGGCGAACTGAATATCGTCAGTGGCCGCTGCTTGGCGAATATCAGTACCCATTTCCAAATCGAGACTAATGGTTTGCCTTACTTCACGCTCCCAATCATAGATACCTATAATGGTGTCTATCTTGAGATCATTGATATACACAATATCCATCAGACTACCCCTCCCCTAAGATAAGGTTGGCAATGCATCTATCGGCCAACGTGGTTTGGCCAATATGGCTAACTCTTCCTGCTGACCCGCCACTAAGCGTTGGCATCCGGCATAGGCAATCATGGCACCGTTGTCGGTACAAAACTCATGACGAGCGTAGAAAACCTCACCACCTACCTTATTGAGTGCTTCAGAGAGCCTTTCGCGCAAGCGGGTATTAGCAGATACTCCGCCGGCAATAATTAATGTCTTTAAACCAGTTTGCTCAAGTGCACGACGGCATTTGATCGCCAATGTATCCACCACTGCCTCCTGAAAAGCACAGGCAATATCCGCCATGGTCTGATCATCTGGCAAGACCTCATCACCACGGTGCTGGGCAACGGTATTCAAGGTAAATGTTTTAAGACCAGAGAAACTAAAATCCAGACCGGGTCGATCCGTCATAGGTCGTGGAAATTTAAACCGGCTAACATCTCCCTGCCCAGCCAGTTTTGCAATCTCCGGTCCTCCCGGATAATCCAAATCCAGCATCTTGGCTGCTTTATCAAAGGCCTCTCCCGCTGCATCATCCAGAGATTCACCCAATATTTGATACTCCCCAATGCCTTTCACCTCAACTAATTGAGTATGGCCACCAGAAACTAATAACGCCACAAAGGGATAAGCGGGGGGATTATCTTCCAACATCGGGGCTAGAAGATGCCCTTCCATATGGTGAACCGCCACCGCAGGCACCTGCCAAGCATAGGCTAGAGATCGACCAACACTGGCTCCGACCATCAGTGCTCCGATCAGACCAGGCCCCGAAGTAAAGGCAATACCATCTATGTCACAGGAGGAACAATGGGCATCCGCCAGAACCTGGCGAATTAGGGGTAATAATTTGCGTACATGATCTCGAGATGCCAGCTCTGGTACCACCCCACCATATTCAGCATGGACGGCGACCTGACTGTATAAGGTATGAGCGAGCAGCCCCTGCTCACTGTCATAAACAGCAACACCCGTCTCATCACAGGAAGTTTCTATACCAAGTACACGCATAACTTTAAGTTAGTAGCCTTATTGGGTGGAAAGTTATATGAAGTTAATAAAGAGCGCCGGAAATCATACGTTAAAATCGCCTAAAATTCATGCAGTTAGCATCGACTAAAAGCCAGATAATGCTATTGACAAAAGTTTTGCAACTGTCACGGGATATGTATAGAATACGCGCCCTTGCAGGAGTACTGGGTAAGACTACTTAAGCTAACCGCTAAATAGCCCTGTACCAAACAATAATTGAATACAACAGGATAGAGGATACATGCCTTTCGTTCGCGTTAAAGAAAACGAGCCTTTCGATGTGGCTCTGCGTCGCTTCAAGCGTTCTTGTGAAAAAGCCGGTGTACTGGCAGAGGTTCGTCGCCGTGAGTTTTACGAGAAGCCCACTTGGGAGCGTAAGCGTAAAGCTGCTGCTGCTGTTAAGCGTCATGCTAAAAAGCAGTCTCGCGAAAATCGCAAATTTGAGCGCCTGTACTAAGCTCTTACTGAGCTAAGCCTTTACTAAAAAGGCTTACAGACAATAGCCAGAATATCTATCCTTAAGTAGATAAAAGAAGCGCCGCAATGTCGGCGCTTTTTGCGTTTCAGGAAACTTTTGCGCTTCACGAAAAAAGGTGAGAAAACCATGAGCACTTCACTAAAAGAACAAATTACCGAAGCAATGAAAGACGCCATGCGTTCCAAGGAAAAAGAGCGCCTGGGCACCATTCGCCTGATGTTGTCAGAGGTCAAGCGTATAGAAGTCGATGAGCGTATCGACATAGATGATGCACGTCTACTTGCTGTGCTCGATAGAATGGTTAAACAGCGCCGAGACTCCATTTCCCAATTTGAGCAAGCTGGCCGCCAGGAATTAGCAGATAAGGAACAAACAGAAATCGTCGTTATTCAGGACTTTCTACCACAACCTTTAAGTGAAGAAGAGCTTGCCACAATGATTGATGACACCATCGCTTCCGTAGGTGCTGAATCTATGAAGGATATGGGCAAGGTGATGGGAATCATCAAGCCACAAATTCAAGGCCGTGCTGATGCAGGTGTTGTGAGTGGGGTGATTAAAGCAAAACTGGGCTAACATATAAGCTGAAAGCTCATCCCAAAAAACACCTTTATACATGCCGAAATAGATATAGGCTAGCTATTCAATTGAAAGATTAATAGCATTAAGCTGTCAGAATTGAACATTCACCCTGACAGAGAAACTCAATAGCACCCATGGCCGGCAGAATTCCACAGCCTTTTATTGACGATGTCCTTGATCGCATAGATATTGTCGATATTGTCGGCGGCCGTCTTGATTTACGAAAATCTGGAAAGAATCACTCCGCCTGTTGCCCCTTTCACGACGAAAAAACCCCTTCTTTTACCGTAAGCCAGGATAAACAATTTTACTACTGTTTTGGCTGTGGTGCTGGCGGCAATGCCATTGGCTTTGTTATTGATTTTGATAGACTTTCTTTTCCTGAAGCAGTTGAAATGCTGGCAAAGCATGTTGGAATGGAGGTTCCCCGTGAGGCTAATAGAGACGATGCTAGCAGCCAATACCGCAAAACCCTCTACAATGTCATGGAGAAGGCCGATAACTTTTATCGTAACAGCCTGCGCAATCACCCCAGCGCAAATGAAGCTGTCAATTATCTAAAGTCTCGTACCCTGACAGGGGAAACTGCAAGAAATTTTGGCATTGGGTTTGCTCCACCTGGTTGGGATAATTTACTCCAGAACCTAGGAGAAACCGATGAGAGTATTCGCCATCTCAAAGAATCAGGGTTACTCATTGACCGAGAAGAAGAAGGAAAACTGTACGATCGCTTCCGCCACCGCATAATGTTCCCCATCCGGGATGTTCGGGGCCGCACCATTGGCTTTGGTGGAAGAGTATTAGGTGACGACAAACCCAAATACCTAAATTCACCAGAAACACCCTTATTCCACAAAGGCCGTGAACTTTACGGCCTCTTCGAGGTGAATAGGCAGCTTCGTGATATTCCCAACCTGCTCGTAGTAGAAGGCTATATGGACGTAGCAGTTCTATCTCAACACGGCATCCATAATGCTGTCGCGACACTGGGCACTGCCGCAACCGCTGAACACCTGGACAAACTGTTTCGCTACACTTCAGAGGTCGTGTTTTGCTTTGATGGAGATGAAGCCGGGCGAAAAGCTGCTCACCGGGCTTTAGAAACAAGCCTTCCAGTCATGCTGGATGGTCGCTCGGCAAAATTCCTTTTTTTACCTGAAGGAGAAGACCCTGATTCATTAGTACAAAGTATCGGCTGCGATCAATTCCAACGATTAATAAAAACAGCCACACCGATTTCGGACTATTTATTCGAGTCATTATCTAAAGATCTCGACACAGGCTCCCTTGATGGCCAAGCGCGGCTCAGCAAACTAGCCGCTCCATTAATCAATCGCATGCCTACAGGTGTTTTTAAAACACTGATGATGAAAACCCTATCACAGCGGACGGGGCTGGATACTGAAACCCTGGCCAGCTTTATCGAACCTGCTGAACTTCCCATCGAACTTGAACAAGAATTACCCCCTGATTACGACCAAGGGGAATACCCTGACTATTACAATGACATTGAATCAGGATATTACGAGGAAAGTGGCAATCTCTCCCCTTTCCCCCTTAAAAGGCAGGCATACCAACGTCCCCAAAAAAGAGTAAAAATGCCTCCCGCCCAAACTTTGATTGCACTACTTGCCAACTACCCAGAACTGGTCAAGCTGATCACAGATCTGGATACACTCAAAAGCTTAAATACAGAGGAATTAGATATTGAGGGTATGGAGATATTGATTCCTCTGATAGAACTTCTTCAAGAAAATCCGGATTACACCCTCAATCATATACTCGGTTATTGGCGTGGTATCCATGATGTTGACCAAGCTAAACAACTCACAGAGATTGCTGCCACAGACTTGCTTCGCCCCGTTACCAACGGCAGCAGAAATAATGAAAAAGAATTTCAGGATATATTAGGTAAGCTACTACGCCTTTCCACAACAAGCCTTAGCCCGCTCGAACTTTTCCATCATTTGGTCGAAAAAGAGACCATTGATGACCATGATTTGAAAGCCCTGAACTGCGCCTGGCTTGAACTACCCGATGAACTTCGCAATCAAGAAGCAAAAGACTTGTTTAATCAAATAGTTAGAAAGCCGAGAAGCCTTTAGCGTAAAGACAAAGAGCCATTAAGGTAAAGCTGAAGATTAATCGTAAATTTCCCCCACTATCGTAAGACAAAACCAGTTTATTCCCGTATAATTGCGCGTTTTATTTTGCCTGCTAATTAGTTGGTAGCAGATCGGCTGGTAGAAAAATTCTGCCAGCAGTAATTCAGTGACAGTAGATCCTATATGAGCGGTAACGCACAACAACAATCACGAATCAAAGAACTGATCGCCAGAGGCCGTGAGCAGGGATACCTGACTTATGCCGAAGTGAATGATCATCTACCTGAGGATATCTCTGATCCGGATCAGGTTGAAGACATCATTCAGATGATTAACGACATGGGTATTAATGTCTTTGAAAATGCGCCCGATGCCGAACAACTTCTGATAACCACTGGCGAATCAACCACTGACGAAATTGCTGCGGCAGAAGCAGCGGCAGCCCTTGCTGCTGTTGAAACAGAGCAACACCGCACTACTGACCCTGTCCGCATGTACATGAGAGAAATGGGCTCTGTTGAGCTGCTGACACGGGAAGGCGAAATTGAAATCGCCAAGCGTATCGAAGAAGGCATACGTGAGCTTATGGCCGCTATGGCTGAGTGGCCAACGGTTGTTGATTACATCATCTCTGAATACGATCTGATAGAAACGGATGAACGCAAACTTGCTGATATTCTGATTGGCTATCTCGATCCAATGGAACACGTGCCATCTGCACTGGCTCAGGCAGAAGCCGCAAAGAACAACGAAGAAAATGATGACGATGATGGCGATGAAGAAACAGATACAGGCCTAGACCCAGTAGAAGCCAAGGAACGCTTTGACAAACTCCGCGAGCTAAATAACAAAGCACAAAAAGCACTGGAAAAGCATGGCCGCAGCCACAAAACAACCAAAGAAGCCATGCTTGCTCTTAGCGAGCACTTTAAGTACCTCAAATTAGCCCCCCGCAAATTTGAACCACTTATTGAATTTGTTCGTGATGCTCTAGCCATAATTCGCGCAGAAGAACGTAACATCATGGCCCTTACTGTTCGCCAGGCAAAGATGCCCCGTACAGACTTTATCAAAAGCTTCCCTGGTAATGAGGCCAATGAAGAATGGGTTACAGAATTATGTGAGAAAAGCGACCCCTATGTTGAAGTTCTAAAACGTGTTGCACCGGAAATCCAGCGCTCACAAAGACGCCTCAATCAAGTCGCCACTAAGACAGGCCTAAGTATCGCGCAAATCAAGGACATCAACCGCAGAATGTCCATTGGTGAAGCAAAAGCTCGTCGTGCAAAAAAAGATATGGTGGAAGCCAACCTACGCTTAGTCATCTCCATTGCAAAAAAATAAAGAAGGGTTAGGAGTTATTTATGATAGATAGAAAAAATTTTTATATTAATGGTCAATGGGTAAATCCTAAATCTAAAGAAGAAATTCCCGGTGTCGACGTACAAAATCGGCGTTTCCAACGTTCTATACGAAGGCATCAAAACATGCCATGGATGAAAATTTGGCATCAAAACATGCCATTTTCTTATAAGGATAGACACTAGAAGAAGTTAGACAAGTACTTTGGGAACTTTTGGCTGGGCTTGAGAGGCTGGTGACGACCAGCGCCGATATGGTAAGAGCCATTAGGTAACTTAGCCCTAGGGCTGGAATCCCCTAGCCGTTTCGACATTACGAAAATGGAACAAAGGGTATGGGACAGCCCGGGTTAAAGATATTTAGGGGACGGGAAGAAAGCCATTAGGGTAGGAAAAGGAGCATCATCATTATTCTCAAGTTCAAGTAAAATCCTTCGATTTACAACCGAGACAGGGAAAAATCTACGGTACTG
>JALQUJ010000144.1 GCA_023263825.1 Porticoccus sp. | reverse complement strand
TTTTTTTGTATGCAAATCTTCTCACTGTTTATATTTATGGTGAAATGATGGCAAAACCCGCTTGATATGGGTCAAAAAGCCTAATTTTTTGCCCTGTAGTTTTTTTACAACCTATTAAGTGACGACGTTTTTCTGTATCATGTGGTCCCAGAATTTATAAGAGGTCACCTCCCACTGGCCGGGATCTATTCTAAGGTGACCCTAAAGGCCAGCAATTGCCATTGAGGGAATAACATGACTGATCAAAAATCTAAAATCATCTATACCAAAACTGATGAAGCGCCAGCATTGGCGACCTACTCTTTACTGCCCATTGTTAATACATTTACAAAAGCCGCTGGTGTTGAAGTAGAAACCAGCGATTTATCCCTTGCAGGACGCATCCTTGCTGCATTTCCTGAGAGCCTAACAGAAGAACAGAGAGTGCCCGATGCTCTAAAAGAGTTGGGTGAGCTAACCCAGGTGCCCAATGCTAATATTATCAAGTTACCCAATATCAGTGCTTCTATCCCTCAATTACAGGAAGCCATTGCTGAATTGCAATCCCAGGGCTACAACATCCCCAACTACCCTGAAGCACCTCAAAATGCTGAAGAAGAAACCATCAAAGCTACCTATGCCAAGGTACTTGGCAGTGCGGTAAACCCGGTATTGCGGGAAGGTAATTCCGACAGGCGTGCTCCTGCTGCAGTGAAAGAATATGCACGTAAACACCCGCACTCCATGGGCAAATGGAGCCAGGCATCCAGAACACATGTTGCCCATATGCGCAGCGGTGATTTCTATCACAGTGATATTTCCACTACGATGGAAAATGCTCACAACCTCAGAATTGAACTGGTAGAAAAAGATGGAAAAATAACCGTTCTGAAAGACAATATCGCTGTTCAGAAAGATGAAATCGTCACAGCCCAATTCATGAGTGTAAAAGCATTACGCAAGTTTCTTGAAGAAGAAATGGAAGGCGCAAGAAAAGCCAATCTGCTGTTCTCGCTTCACCTGAAAGCTACCATGATGAAGATTTCTGACCCCATTATCTTTGGTCATGCCGTCACTGTTTATTACGAAGATGCCTTTAAAAAGTACGCTGAGACCCTAGAAGAATTAGATGTTAACCCAAATGATGGTATTGGCAGCGTGCTGCGCAAAGTGGATAAACTTCCCTACTCCAAGCGTGTTGAAGTAGAAGATGCCTTCCGCTACTGCTACGAAATACGCCCTGAAATGGCTATGGTTGACTCCGACAGGGGTATTACCAACCTCCATGTTCCCAGTGATGTCATTGTCGATGCATCGATGCCGGCCATGATCCGTAGCGGCGGTATGATGTGGAATGCTCATGGCAAGTTAAAAGATACCAAAGCTGTTATCCCCGATAGCTGCTACGCGACGATCTATCAAGAGATGATTAATTTCTGCAAGCACCACGATGCCTTTGACCCAACCACTATGGGAACCGTACCCAATGTTGGCCTGATGGCGCAGAAAGCTGAAGAATACGGCTCTCACGATAAAACATTTGAAGTCCCTGCAGATGGAACCGTACGCATCGTCAACCAAAATGGTGATGTGGTACTGCAACATGACAATGTGGAAAAAAATGATATTTGGCGTATGTGCCAAGCCAAAGATGCACCCATTCAAGATTGGGTCAAACTGGCTGTTACCCGTGCACGGGCCAGTGGTATGCCTGCGATCTTCTGGCTAGACGAAAAGCGTGGCCACGATGAACAGATGACCAAAAAAGTTGAAAAATACTTGAAAGACCATGATACCGAGGGCCTCCGCATTTACATCATGACCCCTGACAAGGCGATTCGCTATACCATGGAGCGCTTGAGACATGGTAAAGATACTATCTCGGTTACCGGTAATGTACTGAGGGATTATCTAACAGACCTGTTCCCTATTCTCGAACTGGGTACCAGTGCGAAAATGTTGTCCATTGTGCCACTAATGGCTGGAGGCGGCTTATTCGAGACTGGAGCTGGTGGTTCTGCACCAAAACACGTGCAGCAATTTGAAGAAGAAGGCCATTTACGCTGGGATTCACTGGGTGAGTTCCTTGCTATTGCAGTTTCACTGGAAGACATTGCCACTAAAAACAGCAACCCTAAAGCGGCTATTTTGGCCAAGACTTTAGACCAGGCAACAGGAAAATTGCTTGAAAATGGTAAATCGCCCTCTCGCAAGGTAAGAGAGCTGGATAACCGTGGCAGCCACTTCTACCTGGCACTGTATTGGGCACAAGCTTTGACAGAGCAGACTGAAGACTCTGACTTACAAGCAGCCTTTACTGGCTTGGCTAAATCTCTTAGCGACAATGAAGATAAAATTGTTG
The DNA here is from genome assembly GCA_023263825.1 of Porticoccus sp. Lineage (GTDB taxonomy): Bacteria > Pseudomonadota > Gammaproteobacteria > Pseudomonadales > Porticoccaceae > Porticoccus. The sequence goes on along the minus strand of JALQUJ010000144.1, from coordinate 2,226 downwards.
AAGAACTCAACAGCTGCCAAGGACATTCTGTTGACATTGGCGGCTACTACCAGCCAAATGCAGAAAAAGCTGAAAAAGCCATGCGCCCAAGTAGCACCCTAAATAATTTACTAAGCTAAGCTTAAAAACTACGCTCAGTTAAATTTTTAGGAATAATTAGGTATAAACAAAGCTTCTGTTGGCCATGCGCTATCAGGGGCTTTTTTATTTATAGTAAATCAGTCACCACTGATACCATACCGTCAGAAAATATATTGAATTTCAAATTATTTTTACAGGCAACTCTTCAATGAAAATCAATAAAGCAATAAATAAAACCCTGCCAGCAAAATGTGTAACGCAACACTTTGTTTTTCTGATCTTAGCTCTTTTCTTTTTCAGTCCTGCTCAAGCAGAGCGGCTTTCTCTATCAAAAATTACCCTTCCCGCTGATACAGATAATGTATATGTTCACAAAATTGCCAGCGATGCCAATTCATCTGACTTTGTTATTTTTATCAAAAAACAGGTGCCTCTACATAAGCACTTAACTCATACAGAAACTATTTTTGTGCTGGAAGGCAGAGGGCTGCTTCAACAAGGGGAAGAAAAAATAGAAATTGGCCCTGGTGACTATCTTAGAATCCCTGAAAATACACCCCATGCAGTAACTGTTTTATCAACCGAACCATTAAAGGTGCTCTCGGTACAAGCCCCTGAGTTTTTAGGAAAAGATCGTGTTTTTATTAAAGAGCTTTCTCTTGAACCCCACTATTAAAGCAACGACTATAGAAGCTGATAAATAAGTTTCAATTCAGATAATTTAATAAAAAATGCTGAGATAAAGTAAAAGAATATTCCATGAATGATATAACCATTAATGAATTAAAGATGTACTCACCTAATCAGGTGCTAGTAGGCTCATTGTTTGGGGGGCCGTTAGCCATGTTGTTTTTCTTGTGGAAAAATTTCAAAACACTCGGTAAATCTAAAGAAGCCAAATTTACCGTTATTTATGGTATTGTCTTTGTTCTAGCACTGATCACTTTACTTCAGTTTTTACCACAACAGATACCAGGGATCATCATTCAGGTAGTTTATTCCCTCTGCGCTCTGCAAATCGTCAACTCAATGCAGATGAGCAAGGACGACATAGAAAATACCGCCAATTACAGCTTTCAATCCAATTGGCATGTCCTTGCATACTGTATCTGCTTGTATATTATGTGGTTTGCAATTATCTACCCTGTTGCTAACTTCCTCGCTGCATTAGGCGTAATTGGTTAATTACCACGATTTGAAGAAATAATTCTCAAAAGGGGAAAAATATGGCTGCATACTTAATAGGATCAGTTTCTATTACTGATGAATCATGGGTGTCCGGGTATGCCATCAGCGTACATGACATCGTGCACAAACACGGGGGAAAATACCTATCACGGAGTGGAAATGTAATCCAAACTGAGGGCGAGCCTACCAATACGTCCTTAATCGCAGTGGTGGAATTTCCAACCATGGATGATGCCCAGGCATTTATCAACGACCCTGATTATGAAGATTTTAGAAAATCTCGCATGCAAGGCAGCATCAGTAATGTCTACATTATCGATGATACCGATGCTGCAGGTACTATCCCCTACCTTGAACCTTCTTCCTAATAATTTACCTTCTGTAGACTAAAAAGGTGACACCATTAGCCTGTTATTTTTTGAGCTAGTTCAACTTATTAAATACTAGTTAGACCTCTTTAAATAGCAGGTTAATAACACAACTCAGACACCGTTTACTCTCCCTTCGATGTGTTCCGGGTTTGATGTTAACGAAATATTTCGAACTGCTGTGCCCCGCTTTGCGGTAAAGCCCCCTCCTTTTACATTCAAGTCTTTAATTAATGTGACCGTGTCACCAGCTTGTAGAGCCACCCCATTACTATCTAACGTGGGAGTCTCATCAGACTCGACATCTGAACTATTACTATGACCTGATACATCACCGGCTTTAGCCCATGTAAGGGTATCTTCTTCAAGATACAACATATCTAAAAGATCCTGAGGCCACCCTTCAGATGTAAGGTGCGTCAATAGGCGCCATGCCATCACTTGAACAGCAGGGATTTGACTCCACATGCTGTCATTTAAACAACGCCAGTGATTTGCATTAATAGTACCAGGTGCTTCCACCTGTCCTAAGCAGATATCACAAAGTAAAACAGATTGATCCTCAGTGTTATGCTCATGGGGCTGTACG
>JALQUJ010000068.1 GCA_023263825.1 Porticoccus sp. | reverse complement strand
ACTATTCGATGAATGATAATGGAGCGCTATATCATAACCACGCTGTGCCAAAGACCTTGCAAAAGCTAATCCCAAGCGAGTGGCACCACCTGTCACCAATGCTGCCGGATGATTATCTTTTTTTGACATATGTTTACTCGAATCGCTTCTGCTGACTATGGCTCACAATAAGAATGGGCCATAATTCCATCGTATCTTTCATCGATCAACCATCTATGAACCATATATCAACGGATATGATCTGTTGAGAACATAACCTACTTTACAAGAAAAATAGCGGGAATTCATACCAGCAAAAAGTTTTTATGGTAAAACTGCAAACATTTAGTACCTTACAAGGTCTATAAACAAGGAAGTTTGATACACTAATTTGATCAAACATCATCAAAAAATATATAAAACACTGAAAACAATATGCTTTTTTTACGCAAAACATTTATTCCAGCACTATTACTGATTTCTATGAATTCAATCGTCGTAGCTGACATCGAATTTACAGAAAACCAGTCTAAAACTGCCATTGAAATCATCGACAAGCTAACGACTAAACACTACCGTCAGCAGCCCCTCGATGACCAGCTTTCAAAAAGCCTGTTAAATCAGTATGTCGATCAGCTAGACCCCGCTAAAAGCTATCTACTTAAAATCGACATTACAGAATTCCAGCAATGGGATAGCAGCCTTGATGACATGCTAAAAAAAGGTGAACTCAGCCCTGGGTATAAAATTTACAACCGCTACTATCAGCGCGCTATCGATAGGCTCGACAGCAATATCAAGCTATTAAAAAGTGATTTTGAATTTGACCTGTCGAAAGATGAATACCTTCCTTATGATGTAGAAGCCAACCAATGGCCTGCAACAGTTGAGGATGCCGATGACTACTGGCGCAAACGGATTAAAGAAGCGTATTTGCGCCTCAAATTAAATGACAAAGAGCCAGAGGCTGCACGCGAACTATTAATAAAACGCTATACCAATTTGAAAAAACAGCTTGCACAGCGTGATGGAGAAGACATATTTCAGGTTTATATGAATGCCCTGGCCAGTCTTTATGACCCACACACGTCCTACTTCTCCCCACGCTCCATGGAGAACTTTCAAATAGCGATGTCACTCTCATTGACAGGCATTGGAGCAGTTCTTCAGCTAGAAGATGAACACACCAAAATTGTCCGTGTCTTACCCGGCGGTCCCGCTGATAAACATGGCATCCTAAAAGCTGGCGATAAAATTGTAGCTGTAGCTCAAGATAAAGAAGAAATGGTTGATGTCATTGGCTGGCGTCTAGATGATGTGGTTGAACTTATTCGTGGTGAAAAAGATAGTGTGGTTCGCCTTGAAATCATTCCATCTAAAGGTGAATCGGCAGGAATCAGCCGTGAAATAGCCATTGTGCGGGATAAAATTCAGCTCGAAGAACAAGCGGCCAAAGCCGAAGTTATCGAAGTGAACAATGAATCAGGCAACTACAAACTGGGAGTTATTGCTGTCCCAACATTTTATTTAGATGTTGAAGCCTATTATAACCGGGACCCAAACTTTAAAAGCACAACAAAAGATGTCATGAAGCTTCTTGAAGAGCTCAGAGCTGAAAAAGTGGATGGTATCATTCTGGACTTACGTAACAATGGTGGCGGCTTCTTACAGGAAGCCACAACACTGACAGACTTGTTTATTGATCCCGGCCCTATAGTCCAAGTCAGACACGCTGATCAATTTGTTTCTCGCAATTACCGTTCCCGTGCCAATGCCTACTACAAGGGCCCATTAATGGTACTGATCAATCGATTAAGTGCTTCTGCATCAGAAATTTTTGCTGGTGCTATACAGGATTACGGACGAGGGTTAGTCGTTGGTGGACAGAGCTTTGGTAAGGGTACTGTTCAGGTTCAACTACCGGTACAAGAAGGCCAAATCAAATTAACAGAATCAAAGTTTTATCGGGTATCAGGCACCAGTACACAGCATCAAGGCGTAGTACCCGATATTGCATTACCGTCAATTTATGATGTAGATAAAGTGGGTGAAAGCAGTGAAGAGAATGCATTACCCTGGGACAAAATTCCCGCAGTACCTCACCGGAAATACAATTTAACTAAAGCACCACTGGACACCTTGACAGCACGGCACCAACAGCGTTTGCAAAAAGACCCTGACCTCGTTTATTTAAATGACGAGCTAGCGCTGTTTAAACAGCGTCGTGAAATAAAAGAACTATCATTGAATGAAGAAACACGGCGTAAAGAAACAAAAGAGTACGATAACAAGTTACTTTCTCTCGAGAATAAAAGGCGTATAGCTAAAGAACTTCCAGCCTATGCCTCTGTTGAAGAATGGAGAAGGCAAACAACGCCAGATGAAGACCTAGATAGCGAAGGGTTAGACCAATCGGGAGAACACATGCGGGTTTTATCTGAAAAAGATCCTATTTTATATGAGGTAGGAAATATATTGGCCGACTTCATGAGCCTTAGCTATCTGCCCTTAAGGCGGCAAGCCCAACGCCCTTGAAACCAGCTACTCATGGCATAAACCAACTCTACCTATAAAAATCGTACCTGACATGAACATTATTTCATTTAATGCAAACGGCATTCGCTCGCGGTTACACCAGCTAGAAGCCATTATTGAGAAATACGATCCAGATATTATTGGCATTCAAGAAACCAAAGTTGCGGATGATCAATTTCCGATAGAAACCATTAACGCCCTTGGCTATGATGTTATCTACCATGGTCAAAAGGGGCACTATGGTGTTGCCCTGCTCTATCGTCTTTCGCTACTCAATTGTATAAAAGGCTTTTCTCACGACACAGAAGAAACGCAAAGGCGACTGGTTTTTGGTCAATTTCAGTTAGGTAATAAAATATTAAATATCTTCAATGGTTATTTTCCCCAAGGGGAAAGCAGAGACCATCCACAGAAATTCCCTTGTAAACAGGCTTTTTATATAGACTTACTTAGCCATCTGGAACAACACCATCAACCGGATGAGCTTGTATTGGTAATGGGCGATATGAATGTTGCCCCACTTGACCTTGATATTGGTATTGGCGATGACAATCGAAAACGCTGGTTACGCACGGGGAAATGCTGTTTTCTTCCAGAAGAACGTGAATGGCTAGAAAAACTTGAGAACTGGGGACTAGTAGACAGCTATCAACACTTTCTATCTCAACGATCTCAAGCCAAAAATTCTCAAGCAAATCAAGAACGATATAGTTGGTTTGACTATCGCAGCCGTGGCTTTGAGCGGGAACCAAAACGTGGGCTCCGAATAGACTTAATGCTGGCATCCGCACCATTGCTCGAAATATCCCAGGATGCAGGTATTGACCACAGTATTAGAGCCATGGAAAAACCATCAGACCATTGCCCTATCTGGCTATCTATAGCCTGTTAATGAGCAAACCGAGCTAAAAGAAAAATGGAGAAATATGAGCCCTGAAGAGCGTGAGCGGGCACATAAAAGAAGGCGTAAACCCCATAATGATTAGCGTTGCCACACTATCAACATCTTAATCACGCAATAAAAAATCGGCCCTCTAAAAATAAGAGCCGATTTTTATCATACGAGATAAAGGAAAAGTGAAAAATTAAGGAGGCTCTAAAAACGCCAGATCGAGTAAGGTAGTTTTCAGAGTTCCCTTAAAGCTTTTTCTCCAACTCAGGTATCACATCAAACAAGTCTGCCACCAACCCGTAATCTGCCACCTGGAATATAGGCGCCTCTTCATCCTTATTAATCGCAACAATCACCTTGCTGTCTTTCATTCCAGCCAAATGTTGTATTGCCCCAGAAATAGCAACAGCAATATACAAATCAGGCGCGACAATTTTTCCTGTTTGCCCTACCTGCATATCATTGGGTACGAAACCAGCATCGACAGCGGCACGGGAAGCACCAATAGCACCACCTAATTTATCGGCTAGTTTTTCTAGCATCTGAAAATTCTCACTACTGGCCAAGCCACGTCCACCTGAAATCACCACATTGGCAGATGTCAGTTCAGGGCGCTCTGAAACAGCGAGCTCTTCACCAACAAAGGCTGAATTACCTGCATTATGGGTAATATCAAGTGGTTCAACACCAGCGCTTCCACCTTCAGCGGGCGTGGCATCAAAAGCCGTTGTACGTACCGTTAGCACTTTTATAGGGTCAGTACTTTTAACCGTTGCAATAACATTACCCGCATAGATTGGGCGCTTAAAAGTATCAGCACCTTCCACAGAAACAATATCAGAAATAGGCTGAACATCGAGTAATGCCGCCGCACGAGGCAATATATTTTTACCGGTTGTCGTGGCGGGTGCTAAAACGTGAGAATATCCCGATGCGATTTCGGCAACTAATGGCGCCAAATTCTCAGCCAATCTATCACCATAAGCAGGGTTATCTGCCAACAACACTTTATCAACACCCTTAACACCTGCTGCTTCCGTTGCTACCGCAGAGCAATTACTACCTGCAACCAGTAAAGTAATCTCACTGTCTATAGCAATTGCAGCAGTGACTGTATTCAATGTTGCCGCTTTTAAATGGCTGTTATCGTGTTCTGCTACGACTAAAATACTCATCAGATCACCTTCGCTTCATTTTTCAGCTTATCCAACAACTCATCTACATTGGCCACCTTAATACCGGCAGATCGTTCTGCTGGCAGCTCAACACCTAATAATTCAACTCTGGGAGATACATCAACACCTAAATCTTCGGGGGTTGTTTCATCCATAGGCTTTTTCTTTGCCTTCATAATATTTGGTAATGAAGCGTAACGTGGCTCATTAAGCCTTAAATCTGTTGTCACAATAGCGGGCAAATCCAAACTGACGGTCTGTAGACCACCATCAATTTCCCGTGTAACCGTCGCCTTGCCTCCATCAACAGTATCGCCATCAACTTTCAGCTCAGAAGCAAAGGTACCTTGTGGATAGCCTGTTAGAGCACCCAACATTTGCCCTGTTTGGTTGTTGTCACCATCAATGGATTGCTTGCCCATCAAAATAATATCTGGCGATTCCTGATCACAAATGGCCTTAAGACACTTAGCAACCGCCAAAGGCTCTAAATCCTGATCTGTTTTAATCAATACACCTCTGTCAGCGCCCAATGCCAGGGAGGTACGGATTTGTTCCTGAGCCTGCTGTGGCCCAATGGACACTGCGACGATTTCCGTTGCAGCACCATCTTCTTTAAGTCGTACCGCCTCTTCCACTGCAATTTCACAGAATGGGTTGATCGACATTTTCAAATTGTTTAGCTCAACGCCAGAACCATCGGCTTTAGGGCGAACTTTAACGTTGTAGTCCACGACGCGTTTAACGGCGACAAGTACTTTCATGGAATATCCTTTGAACTTATCTGGTTAACATACTCTGTTAACTTACAAGCTTAATTTAGTAGATTGTGATGAAACGAGACAGATAATAGGCACCAGGCCTTATCTCATCACTGGAGGGGGGTAATGATGCCGTTCCAAGTCAGTCAAATCAAGGGATTAGCTTGCTTAATATCTCGTTAAAACTGACCCTAAAGTACTGACTGAACGGTCAGTAATTCCCAATGGCACCACGGTCATAGAAGAGATAAAATCTTCAACTCGATATCTGCTTGTTTATCAGTCTCAATAAACTGAAGAACTAAAATAAAAAAACAATCATGTGATGATTGTACATAGGAGTATCCCGTGGAACGAGAATATATGGATTACGATGTTGCTATTGTCGGTGCGGGTCCTTCTGGTCTGTCTGCGGCTTGTCGAATCAAACAAATCAACCCTGAACTCTCTGTTGTTATCGTTGAAAAAGGCTCAGAGGTAGGCGCACATATTGTCTCCGGTGCTGTACTCGAACCTACGGCACTCAATGAATTATTCCCCAACTGGAAAGAACTGGGGGCACCCTTAAACACACCGGTGAGTGATGACAATATCTATGTCTTTAAAGAAACCAAAGGCATAAAAATACCCTCCTTGTTTGTACCCAAAACCATGCACAACACAGGAAATTATGTCATTAGCCTGGGCAACCTCTGTCGCTGGCTGGCTGAGCAAGCAGAAAACCTGGGCGTTGAGATTTTTCCGGGCTTTGCCGCAGGCAGTGTTCTCTACAGTGAAAATGGCCTTAATGTTACCGGCGTTATCACTGGCGATATGGGTATAGGCAGTAACGGAGAGCAAAAAGACGCTTACATGCCAGGCATGGAGTTAAGGGCCAAATACACCCTGTTTTCAGAAGGTTGTAGAGGTAGCCTAGGGAAACAACTTATTGAAAAATTTGCCATGGATAAAAACTCAGAACCTCAGCATTACGGGCTGGGCATCAAAGAACTATGGACTATCCCACCCGAGAAACATCAACCAGGCCTAGTTGTTCACAGTGCCGGCTGGCCCTTGGATGAAAGTGATTCTGCGGGAGGCGGCTTTCTATACCATTTAGAAAATAACCAGGTTGCCGCAGGCCTTATTACCGACCTCTCCTACTCTAATCCCCACGTCAGTCCCTTTGATGAGTTCCAACGTTACAAGCACCACCCTGTCATTAGTCAGTATCTAGAAGGTGGGGAGCGCATATCCTATGGTGCACGGGCATTAGTAAAAGGCGGTTTGCAATCTCAACCTCAAATGACATTCCCTGGCGGCCTATTAATTGGTGATAATGCCGGCACCCTAAACTTTGCCAAAATCAAAGGCATTCACTGTGCCATGAAATCGGGCATGATTGCGGCAGAATCTGTTGCCAATGCCATTAGCTCAGACCGCCAACATGATGAGTTAACTGACTACACCGAAGCCTATCGTGCTAGCTGGGCTTATAAAGAGCTTCACCTACAACGTAATTTTGGCCCGGCACAACATAAATGGGGCAATATTCTTGGTTCTGCCTATGCCTTTATCGATATCAATCTATTTCATGGCAAGTTACCCTGGACATTAAAAGACCCTAAACCGGATTACAGCACACTAAAGCCAGTCGGCGACTGCGAACCTATTCACTACCCAAAACCTGACAATAAGCTAAGCTTTGATAAGCTTTCTTCCGTATTTTTATCTAACACTAACCATGAGGAAGACCAACCTTGCCATCTCACCCTGGCCAACCCCGATGTGCCCATTGCCCACAACTTGCCACTATTTAATGAGCCAGCACAGCGTTACTGCCCAGCGGGCGTTTACGAAATAACGGAGAATGAAGACGGTGAGAAACAGTTCCAAATTAACGCCCAAAACTGTGTTCACTGTAAAACCTGTGATATCAAAGACCCGACTCAAAATATTACTTGGGTGACACCGGAAGGTACTGGGGGCCCAAATTATCCGAACATGTGAGAAATGGTTGGTTTTATAGAATCTGGAGGGCTATAAAAGAAAGTTAATTGTCTAACCCAATTAACTTTCTGTCGTCGCTAAACTCTCATCGACATTGATCAAACACTGTGAGGGAATATTATCGAGAAGCTGGCCTTTGTTGCCCATGGTAATACCGATATTGGCGACAAAGCGTAGAAAGCCCTCTTTATCCTCAAGATCTGCCCCATAACTGACATTAAAATAAGCTTCCACGGCCCCCTGAGCCAACGCCCAGCACGATAAATAATGATACTGGGGGGGTACGTCCTCCAATACTCCTTTATCAATCAGCTTAACGATCATTGAATTCAAGGCATCAATATTAGATCGGCGCAGGCCGTGAACTTCCTCCATCTGATCGGCTACTTCCCTATCACCTTCCAATCTACTTTCCAGTTGCTGAACCAACCTATCAAGTGCAGGGTTCGTCAGTCTCGCATGGAAATAGGAGCGAGCTGCAGCACCCGGGTCACCTACTTCTGTTTTTTCAATGCCAATACGCAGGTTATGGGTAATGCTTCGCTCATAATCGAGGACGATACGCACCAAAATTTGTGTCTTGGTTAAAAAGTGCTTATAAACTGTACCCTTGCCAAC
>JALQUJ010000045.1 GCA_023263825.1 Porticoccus sp. | reverse complement strand
GATCACAAGCAGGGTCGCGCTCAACATAAGCCGCTAAATCCATACATATTTTGTCAGTAATACCTGAGTCACTCATCAATGCCTCAGTAAACACCTGACTAATCGTTATGGATGAAAGAATATTACTGTCCAATTTAAGGGCTAAATTGTATGCCAATGCAGCCTCTAGCGAATGGTGGCTCAGTATCGCATCATGAAAATAAGTAACTAGCTCCGGTTCATTTTCAGCCTGCTCTGTCACTTCATCAACAATTATTTTCCATAGGCGGCTGATACCCTGATCACTGGACCAAAGCTTGTTCGAGTTATCTTTATTTTTTTGTTGACTCATATTTTGTTTATTTATGTATTTCCTATTTTTTCTACTTCAACATGTCTTTACTGGAGTTTAACGCTGGGAAGCCTGACAAATAAATCGTTCTAAAATTTCATCGAGATTATCCTTTACCACACCACCCAACTTTAAAGATGCATTATCAAGGATTTTCTTTACAAATGTATTGCTGATCTGAACTTCAAACTGCTTTGCAATAGCCACATAACTTAAATGCCAGGGCTCGGGTGCCACGCCTCCTTTATCCTCAGCATAAGGTCGAACAAAACCATGTGGCTCAGCATGCTCATCTAACCAACATGCCAGTTTATAAAATGGTCCATTTGGTTGATATTCTCCGGGTACCAATTGCAATTGGTAGCCTGCTGAAACAGCCGCTGCATCCCAGACATCCAGATCTGTTCCCCAATGATGTCGTGAACACCCAGGCAATGCCGACCAGCGTAGAATTGCAAAAATTTTTTCTACATCACTTAATCTATCAAAGGGAACGAGGTGCCCCTGCCCATCTAGCAACGGTTTTTCCCCGGATACCTTTGTATTCCATATAGCCAATTGTCGTTCATAGGAGCGGAATCCACTGGCGACCTGCAAATCTATTCCCTGCTTAGCGGCAGATTTTTGCATGGATCTAAATGGAGCAATGACATCAGTATGTAACTGGCAGGCATCATTTAAATTGGCTAAATGACACTGAGTTTGACCACTGACCATTTCTGACGATATCTGCATGTCTAAAATATTCTAATCCAGTGCTTGCTAACACTATATGGGAAGGTGATGACACCTTAGTATGAAGGCAATTATTTTGCTATGCTACGAGCTTAGTCCAAAGTAATTATTTACCGCTATAACCAGCCTAGACAATATCGGAGTTAGCCGATATGCAAGAAGAAATCGAGCAGTTTCAGGCGATCTATAACACGATTATCGAATTTTTCATCAACTACAGTTTTCAGCTCTTCGGCGCCTTTATTATTTTACTGGTCGGCATGTTTGTCGCCAACCGGGTAGCAAAGGTAGTTTTAAAGCTGTGTGAGAAAAAAGAACTCGATATTACCTTAAGCCGCTTTATTTCCAGCTTTGTCCGAATTGTTATTATCGTCGGTGTCGCCGTCATAGCACTTGGAAAAATCGGAATTAGTGTCACCCCCTTTGTAGCAGCCATTGGTGCTATTTCTTTAGGTGCTGGCTTGGCTGTGCAAGGCCTGTTATCTAATTATGGCGCAGGCTTAAATATTATTATTACCCGGCCATTTGTGATTGGTGACACCATTACAGTTCAGGGTGAAACGGGGTTGGTCGATGAAGTTCACCTTGCCTACACCGTATTAAAAGATGAAGACGATGTCACTATTACCATCCCGAATCGCCATATAGTCGGTGAAATTCTCCACAATTCTGCGGGCAACAAGCTAGCTGAGACAACGGTAGGCGTAAGCTACGGCTCAGATCCGGAAAAAGTCATGGAAGTATTACATACCGTATTAAAGCAACAAGGTGTTACGGAAACTCGTACCCCACTTATTGGTATCGATAACTTTGGTGACAGTAGCATCAACTTTGGTGTGAGGTTTTGGATACCTACCAACCGTTTCCACGAAATCCGCTATAACGTCAATAATGCTATCTACAATGCTCATGGAGTGGCCGGTATTAGCATCCCGCTCCCACAACGAGAAGTACGCCTATTAAACGAGAAAGGCTGAAATAAGAAGAGCTAAAAGGCATTTATAGAGGACATTCTAAAAATATCAGACCGTGGGTTGGCTTCTGCCAGCCCACTCTTTAAAAATTAAAGTTGTTATTTAATCGCACCTAAATCAATCGAACCTGATTCAACCACAGTGATCGGAAACTTCCACCAACTGGTACTGATTTTGGTTTCAAGCTCATAGCTTACCGGTCCACCATTGCTTTTCAAAACAGATTCAAGCACCCGAAAACCACTAAACAAGTTAACCGAAGCTTGTAACTCGACTCTAGACTCACTAAAAGACGGGATGGGTTTTAATCCCAAAGTAACTCCGGAAATCACCTTAATATCCTGTAATTTCAGGCGATAAGACAATCCAGAAATTTTTAGGGCCGAACTACTCGGATTAACAATATTCAAGCCAACGGCTATTCGCTGTTCAAGGCCGTCACGATCTAATGGTTCAACCTTGATCAAACTAACCTCAGGCTTTTCATAGCTGGGAGAGAAAAAGGCGCACGAACTCAACAACATAACTGCTGTTAATACACTTAACCCTTTTAACACTCTCATAGCCTAAGACTCATAAAATGCCCTGTTCAACCATTCAGGTAATAGATCAAAGACTAGCCACATTACCTGAGGAAGCCGGATTCTTAAAGTGGGTTTCATCATATTTGTTTGATTTAGCCTTACCCTGCTATTGAATTTTTGTGAAAAAACCACATCTTATAGGGTGCGATGATTAATGGTATATATGAATCATAGGTATTCGTGCTAAGTTGATAACCATCATTGATGACCAAGTGTAAAACAGGCAAATAAACCTGAGGAGAAGTTGAGTGTTAAGAATTGGATTGTTCATGGCCACAAACGTTGCCATCCTGGCACTGTTTACTATTATTTTTCAAGGGCTTGGATTAGAGCAATACCTTGCCTCTCAAGGTATTAACGCCAACCTAACAGGCATGCTTATCATGTGTGCAATGTTTGGTTTTGGAGGTGCTTTTGTTTCCCTTCTAATCTCCAAATGGATGGCCAAAAGAAGTTCTGGGACCCAGATTATTGAGCAACCCAGCACCCCTGATGAGCGCTGGCTGATGGAAACAGTCGCCGATTTAGCCAAAAAGGCAAACATCGGTATGCCGGAAGTAGGTATTTTCCCTGCTCAACAATCCAATGCTTTTGCTACTGGCTGGAATAAAGACAATGCCCTGGTTGCTGTCAGTGCTGGATTACTGCACCGCTTTGATAAAGAAGAGGTTCGTGCTGTATTGGCCCATGAAATTGGGCACGTAGCCAACGGCGATATGATCACCCTGACGCTTATTCAAGGTGTACTAAACACCTTCGTCATGTTCTTTGCCCGCATTCTGGGTTCAATTATTGATAAAGCCGTATTCAAAAACGAACGCGGCAATGGTATTGGTTATTTCGTCATTGTGATGGTGCTTCAAGTTGTGCTGGGTATTTTTGCCTCTATGATCGTTATGGCCTTCTCCCGCTGGCGTGAATTCCGAGCAGATAATGCCGGTGCACAGCTGGCAAGTAGAGGTGCCATGATTGCTGCACTGCAAAAATTACAGGCAGAAACCCAAGCCCATGTGCCAAACCAAATGCCAGATACTCTGACAGCTTTTGGTATTTCCAGTGGCTGGAAACAACATGCATCAAGGCTGTTTATGTCGCACCCGCCTCTCGAAGAGCGCATTGAAACTTTACGGCGTGGCCTTTAAAGCAAATAAATGTCGCAACACATCTGCAAGATAGATGAATTACCCGAATATGGCAGTAAAGAACTAGAGCTGAACGGTGAACGGTGCTTTGCCGTTCGCCAAGGCTCTGATGTGTATATTTATCGTAATAACTGCCCTCATATTGGGCTGCCTTTGAACCTAATGCCCGATCAGTTTCTCGATTACGATAAACGTTATATTCAATGTACGAGTCATGGTGCCGTGTTCGAGATAAAAACAGGTTTTTGTGTTTCCGGCCCTTGTCAGAACCAGTCGTTAGAATCCATCCCTTGTCTAGTAGAAAACGGTTCCGTTGTTTTAGTAGAACAATAATTAAGCAATCTGACGAAAATCATCATTAAAAACTATAAACTTACCAAGAAACACTGATAAGCCCATTGAATTAATGGACTGAGTCCCCATCTAAGCCCCTAGACCACTCATCAATAGTATTCCTACAAGGAGAGCTCCCTTGGAACAATATCGTGGCACCACTATTCTCTCGGTGCGCCGCAACGGCAAAGTTGTCATTGGTGGCGATGGCCAGGTAACCCTTGGCAACACCGTCATGAAAGGCAACGCCAAAAAAGTACGTCGCCTATACAACGATCAAGTTATCGCCGGCTTTGCGGGCGGCACTGCCGATGCCTTTACCCTATTTGAACGGTTTGAAGCAAAGCTGGAAGAAGTTAGACGAGTTCTTTGATTTTGCTTTGTTGAGGTTGGAGGACAGGATAAGTCGAGCTTCTTACCAGGATAAAACACAAGAAGAAATATTGCACCTCACGGAAGCACGAAGGCAGGATCTGATCAG
>JALQUJ010000003.1 GCA_023263825.1 Porticoccus sp. | reverse complement strand
ATCCACTTCTCGATCTTCATGCATCGTGGCAATCGCTGCCTCTGCATCGAACCGAGAAAATGCATCGAGGGAATCATCAAGCATTTTTCTTACGCAGTTACCAATATGACGTACTTCCATATAACCGCGTGGGGCATTACCTTCTTCAGATAACTTAATGGCCATCTTGGCAATTTTCTGGGCTTCATCACCAATACGCTCAAGGTCACGGATGGTCTTTGTCACGGCAATGACCAAGCGCAGATCCGTAGCCGCTGGCTGTCGACGGGCAATCAGCGTAATACAAGTTTCATCGATATCCATTTCCATTTCATCAATTTGTGATTCAACCTCAATCACACGCTCAGCTAATCCACTATCGGCATCTTCCAGCGCACGAACTGCATCACCCACTTGTTTTTCTACCAGTCCACCCATTTCGAGCATACTGGTTTTTATCTCTTCAAGGTCTTCGTTAAATTGCCTTGAGATATGTTGATCCAGATTTAACTTATCCATTAAGTGTTCCTCTTTATATTCCGCTGGTTTTCTGGCTAAGCTCTTTACTTAGGTTCTTTGCTTAACCAAAGCGTCCGGTAATATAGGCTTCTGTGAGTTGATGCTCAGGCGCTGTAAACACCTTTTCCGTCTCGTTCACTTCAACAAGGCGGCCTAAGTGGAAATAAGCCGTACGATGTGAAACCCTTGCTGCCTGCTGCATAGAGTGCGTCACGATGGCAATGGTGTAATTCTGAGATAGTTCTGCAATTAGCTCTTCAATTTTGGCTGTAGCAATAGGGTCCAATGCAGAACAAGGCTCATCCATCAGAATAACCTCTGGACTAATGGCAATGGCACGGGCAATACAAAGCCTTTGCTGCTGACCACCTGAGAGACCGGTTCCAGGCTGATCCAAACGGTCTTTTACTTCTGCCCACAACCCGGCACGCGTCAAGCTGGTCTCAACAATCTCATCTAGCTCAGCCCTACGACTGGCCAAACCATGTAAACGGGGGCCATAGGCTACGTTGTCGTAAATAGATTTTGGGAACGGGTTTGGCTTCTGAAAGACCATACCTACTCTGGCACGAAGAGCAACAGGGTCCATTTTAGTGGAGTAAATATCTTCCCCATCCAGTGTCAGCTGACCAGTTACCTTGCAGCTTTCAACCGTATCATTCATCCGGTTAATACTTCGGATAAAAGTAGACTTACCGCAACCTGATGGGCCAATCATAGCGATCACTTCATGCTGACCAATATCAACATTAACGTTAAAAATAGCCTGTTTATCGCCATAAAAAACATCCACATTACGCATGGACATTTTTGAGCTTTCCAACAATGGAGTCCCTATGGTCTGTTTGGGATACTCGATCCCGTCTATATTTTCTTGCTCTGGTTGTACTAAACCTGTAGGCATTTCTACTGCTATATCCGTAACCATCTTGTTCACCATTATCCTCTTTTCGGTCCTTACAACCAACGACGCTCTAGTCGTTTACGAAGGATCACTGCCAGGGTATTCATTAATATCAAAAAGGCCAGCAATACCATAATGGCTGCCGAGGTTTTCTCTACAAAGGCCCGCTCAGGGCTGTCAGCCCAAAGGAAAATCTGTACCGGTAAAACGGTAGCGGGGTCAGTAAAACCACCTGGAACATCCACAATAAATGCCACCATGCCAATCATTAGCAGCGGAGCCGTTTCTCCTAAAGCCTGAGCCATACCAATAATGGCACCGGTTAACATACCGGGCATGGCCAAGGGTAAAACATGATGGAGGACAACTTGCATGGGTGATGCACCCACACCAATTGCTGCCTCACGAATGGAAGGAGGAACCGCTTTAATTGCTGCACGACTGGAGATAATAATGGTTGGTAATGTCATTAATGTCAGCACCAACCCACCCACCACAGGAACAGAACGGGGCACATGGAAGAAATTAATAAAGATGGCCAAACCTAACAGACCAAAAATAATGGAGGGCACCGCTGCCAGATTATTAATATTTACTTCGATCAGGTCTGTCCAGCGATTACATGGAGCAAATTCCTCAAGATAAACCGCTGCAGCAACACCAATGGGGAAGGAAAGGGCCAGAGTAATAATTAAAGTAAACAGTGAACCCATAGCGGCACCACGAATACCTGCCAGCTCTGGCTCGCGGGAATCACCCTGGGTAAAGAAATTGCGATTTACACGCATTTCTACATCGTTCGACTCTACTAATTGATCCACCCAGCCCTGGCGCTGTTCACTCATTCGCCCGGTAAAGGCGCCAGCATCACTACCAATACTTTTGTAATAGGTGTCAATATCATCATCGGCGACCAACCACAGGGTTTCCGTTTGATTCAATAATTCAGGGTTGGCTACTAGCCTGTCACGGAGGGTATAACCTGCACCATTACTAATCAGGCCATATAAATCGCGTTTCGCTTTACGGCCAGAAACATCCGTAAAGCGACTTTTTAATGCCTTTTTTACTATCCCGTGAAAATCTGCAAGTGCTAGTTGCTGGGAGTCATTAACATCTGTAATTCCCAGAGTGCTAGCATCATAGGTTACTTCCAACTGTATATAGGTTTGCCCAAAGGCCTTGTAACCCTTACTGACAATATCGGTAAATAGTATCACGACGCACAGCAAACCAAAGGCTATTGCCGCATAACCGTACATCTGAAAACGTTTTTCTGCCCGATAGCGCTTTGCCAGACTACTCTGGATCTGCTCTGCGCGGGATTTATTTAAATTAGTCATACTGTTCTCGATATTTCTTCACGACACGCAGTGCAACAAAGTTAAGCACTAGCGTAACAACAAATAACATTAAGCCTAATGCAAAGGCCGCAAGGGTTTTGGGGCTATCAAATTCCTGGTCGCCCACAAGCAGAGTAACAATCTGTACGGTCACTGTAGTTACCGTATCCAGTGGGTTAGCTGTCAGTTTTGCCGCCAACCCAGCAGCCATCACTACAATCATAGTTTCACCAATGGCTCGGGAGACTGCCAACAAAACGCCCCCCACAATCCCTGGTAGTGCTGCGGGAAATATTACTTTTTTAATGGTTTCAGAGCGGGTTGCTCCCAAACCTAAAGAACCATCACGTAAGCTCTGGGGAACGGCATTAATAACATCATCAGCCAACGAAGAGATGAACGGGATGATCATCACCCCCATAACGAGCCCAGCAGCCAGTGCACTCTCGGACGAGACCTGTAAGCCAAAACCTTCACCGGTCTGCCGAATAAACGGCGCTACGGTAAGCGCAGCAAAAAAACCATAAACAACGGTAGGAATACCAGCTAACACCTCAAGGGTAGGCTTAGCAATGCCTCGCAGCCTGGGACTGGCATATTCGGCCAAATATATCGCCGACATTAATCCAACGGGTACCGCCACAACCATGGCAATAAAGGAAATAAGCAGCGTACCCACAAACAATGGGATAGCACCAAAGCTACCGGATGAACCCACTTGATCGCTACGGATAGCCATTTGCGGGCTCCACTCGGTACCAATCAAAAACTCTGTCGCAGGTACTGCCTGGAAAAACCGGAAAGATTCAAATAAGACTGAGAGCAAAATACCAAGAGTTGTAAAAATCGCCACACAGGCACAGCTTAGCAAAATACCTCGAAATACACGCTCTACCTGCTGTCTGGCACGAAGTATTGGAGAAACTTTGACCCATCCCCAACCCATACCTAATACAGACAGAGATAACACAGCCGCTGTGACCAAATTAGTACCTGAACTACGCAGATCGCGCAAAGACTCTGCAGCGGCAACCAATGCAGGGGCTGACGTTTCAGCACTCAGTGCACCGCTCGCAATATTTTCAATGCTATTCAGTAATAAGTTGTGTTCAGCGGCAGAATTCGGCTGAAGGTTTTCTGGTAAGCCTCCTATAAGTAAAGAACTAATGATTGGCTCATCGAACAGTAACCACGCAGCCAGTAAAAGTAATGAGGGTAATGCGCACCAAATGGCTGCCCGCATGCCATAGAAAAATGGCAAGGAATGCAAATGTCGAATTCCACCTAAAGGTTGTGCCTGTGCTACAGAGCGGCCCCTTGCCATGTAGTAGGCAACGGCACTGAGTATAAGCAATACGATTAATAAGTTGGCAGTTTGCATTGTTATTTACCTAGACCCATTCACACTACTTCTAATTTATTTTTCCCCGAAAAGGGTAGGGCCCGACAATTGCTGAGATTGTCAGGCCCTAACTTATAACGGCAAAGTGGGGGATACCGCTACGAGTTGAACTTATTAAAGTCCTTCGCCAGTCATTGACTGTTTGTTCTTAATGGCAGAGGCAAACTGAGCACGCAACTCAGCAGGCATTGGGATCATGCCTTTATCTGCCAGGTAACCTTCTTCACCCCAGGCCTTCTCGCTACTGAACTCTGCCAGATAGCCTTCGATGCCAGGAACTACACCCATGTGCGCCTTTTTAACATAAAAGTACAGCGGGCGGGAGATAGGGTAAGACTTGTTAGCAATGGTTTCAAACTCTGGTTCTACGCCTTCTACGATTGAACCTTGAACTTTATCACTGTTTTGATCCAAGAATGAGAAGCCAAAGATACCCAGTGCATTAGGGTTTGCTTCCAACTTTTGAACAATAAGGTTGTCGTTCTCACCTGCTTCAATATAGTGGCCATCTTCACGAATAGCGTGAGCTACCGCTTTGAATACTTTTTTCCCTTTTTTGTTAAAGGCGCTTGCGGGGATACCATGCTTGGCCATCAATGCTTTGATTTCGTCTGCATCTTTTGATTTACGTAATGCTTTGAGGTCAGCGAATTTCTTTGCACCACCTTCCATTGCCAGTTCAGAGAATGCATCACGGGTACCAGAAGTAGGGGGTGGCCCCAACACTTCAATTTTAGTATCAGGCAATGCTGAATTTACGTCTTTCCAGGTTTTGTTTGGGTTGGCGATCAATTTGCCATCTGGGCCTGGAACCTGCAAAGCCAAAGCAAGGAACAAGTCCTTGCGAGTCAGTTTCATTGGTGCTTTCGCTTTAGAGTTAGCAACAACAATACCGTCATAACCGATCAGTACTTCAATCACGTCTTTTACGCCATTATCCTGGCACAATTTGAATTCAGAAGACTTCATACGGCGAGAAGCATTAGTTACATCGGGATGCTCAGTACCAACACCTGAACAGAACAATTTCATGCCACCGCCAGAACCAGTAGATTCAACTTTTGGCGTAGCATTACCAGTAGACTTACCAAAACGCTCAGCAACAACTGTTGCGAATGGATATACCGTTGAAGAACCAACGACACTTACGTAATCACGAGCTGCTGCCAACACAGCAGGGCTCGCCATAGTCAGCGCCATCGCAGCGCCAGCAATTGCTAATTTATGAGTTGTTTTCACTATTGCCTCCGGGGCTTATCATTAAAGATCTAAGAACGAGACTTATGCTAGTTCTGAATGGTGACAACTATATGAATGAAAAATGACAGTAATATGACAAATTTGCAGGACCGCAAATTTGGGCATCGGCTTTGCCGATGGGTGAAACCCGAGGAACAGGGATGTTCCGAGTCACTAATCTCCAAAACAGTAAATTTAATCATCGACTACGCCTATGAGCTAAACCCGAGGAACAGGGATGTCCCGAGTCACTAAAAACTTAAAACAGCCTTTTTGGGCCCAAACAATATTGAACGTATAATAATCACCCCAAACCATAGCCAATAAGAATATTGACCGAGATGACCTTTTCACTGCCCCGTACATTTATTCAATGCCTTGAAAAAATAGCTCACGGCATCGATTTTTTCACTGAATGGACTGGCCGGATAATCGCTTGGTTAACTCTAGCCATGATGGTGCTTACCTGCATGGTGGTCGTCATGCGCTACTTTCTAGAGACTGGCTCCATCGCCTTGCAGGAAGCAGTCACCTACATGCATGCCCTGGTGTTTCTTATGGGGGCTGCCTTTACATTAAAACGGGGAGGGCATGTTCGGGTAGATATCCTTTATCAAAAATTTAGCCCAAGAGCCCAAGCACTTATTGATGCTTTAGGCGCTTTATTGTTTTTGATTCCCGTTTGCCTGCTGATCCTAATTTTTAGTTGGGATTATGTAATGAGTAGTTGGGAGGTACGAGAGGTATCTAAAGAAACCCAAGGGTTACCCTGGGTTTACCTTCTAAAAAGTTTGCTCTTGGTGATGCCCATTACCATGCTGCTTCAGGGTATTGCTGAAATAATCAAAAATCTGCTGTTCTTTTTTAGGCTTGGCGGAGAGCATATTGGCGAGCAACAAGAGGGGATGGTCTGATGATTGAATATATTCCTCTATTAATGTTTGTCGTGGTATGCCTGGTGCTAATGGCCGGCTATCCCGTAGCCTTTTCTTTGGCAGGTACCGCGCTACTGTTTGCCCTGATTGGTAATGCCACAGGCCACTTCGACATAGCTTTTCTCCATGCACTGCCCAATCGACTGTATGGCACCATCGATAACACCACCTTAATTGCCGTGCCTTTGTTTGTACTTATGGGTGTCATGCTGGAAAAATCCAAGCTGGCAGAAGACCTACTTGACAGTATGTCATTGTTATTTGGTAAGTTTAAAGGCGGTTTAGGTATTTCTGTGGTAGTGGTTGGGATGCTGCTAGCAGCCAGTACCGGGATAGTTGGTGCAACCGTTGTCACCATGGGTTTAATGTCACTGCCCACCATGTTGAAGCGCGGTTACTCTCCCTCCCTCGCCACTGGGTCTATTTGTGCTACAGGGACTCTAGGGCAAATTATTCCGCCTTCCATTGCTCTGGTACTGCTAGGTGACATTCTTTCCAGTGCTTACCAGCAAGCCCAGCTTTCCATGGATATATTCACACCGAAGACCATGTCCATTGGTGACCTGTTTGTCGGTGCGATTATCCCAGGCCTATTGCTCGTCGTTATGTATATTGGCTACTTGATTATTATTTCCCGACTGAAACCATCTGTCGCGCCAGTTGCCAATCTTGAGGAAAGTGATCGGCTCAACGCCTTTAGACTGCTGCGAAGCCTACTACCACCCGTAGTGCTGATTATTGCTGTTCTTGGTTCTATTCTCAGCGGTATCGCCACACCCACCGAAGCTGCGGGCGTCGGTGCCCTCGGTGCGACCTTGCTGGCCATTTCTCGTGGGCAGCTATCTATAGCCCGATTAAGAGATGTCTCTCGATCCACCACGGAAGTTACCGCAATGGTATTTCTTATTCTTATCGGCGCTGCTGTATTTTCATTAGTATTTCGGGGCTTTGGCGGTGAAGAACTGGTCGAAGAATTGTTTCAAAGTATCCCTGGCGGGGTTGTTGGTGCAACATTAGTCGTTATGTTCGTCATCTTTTTACTTGGCTTTATTCTCGACTTTATTGAAATCACCTTTGTGGTAGTACCCATTATAGGGCCGGTATTGTTATCCATGGGTCTAGACCCCGTCTGGTTGGGCATTATGATTGCCATCAACCTGCAAACTTCCTTCTTAACTCCTCCTTTTGGTTTTGCATTGTTCTATTTACGGGGCGTAGCACCGGATAGTGTTCAAACCGGAGATATTTATCGTGGTGTTGTTCCCTTTATCGGCATACAAGTTTTACTTATGCTAATGCTTGCCTTTTGGCCTGCACTTGCTACTTGGTTACCTTCTGTGGTTTTCTAAAAACGTTATTTAATTAACAAGGCGCTGACATATGTCTACAATTAACCAACCACCACAGCCACGTGGAGACCTGACTCTGCAAACAATCGCCATGCCAAAGGATACTAATGCCAATGGTGATATTTTTGGTGGTTGGATGCTGTCCCAAATGGACCTGGGTAGCGCCATTCTTGCTCAGCGTATTGCAAAAGGTCGAGTGACAACCGTTGCAATTAGTGAAATGGCATTTCTTCGCTCAGTACCTGTCGGTGCCATTGTGAGCTGCTACTGCGACTTAATTAAAATAGGTCGTAGCTCTATGACAATTAATGTAGAGGTTTGGATAAACCTTGAATCAACCAATGAGCCCGCAAAAGTAACTGAGGGTGAATTTGTATTTGTCGCCATTGATGATGAAGGTACAACGCGCTCTGTTCCTATTGATTCACAACCTTAACACTCATTAAGTATCCCCATGAGCGACACCTGAGTTTGTAATAATAATAAGAATTTTGAAGTTTGCTGTGGCCGTTTTCTTAGTGGTGCACAACATGCAAAAACACCAGAATAATTGATGTGTTCTCGATACTCAGCCTATGCCATGGGTGGATATTTATTATCAACTTGGTTTTCAGCAACATCCACAGGTTTAACTACAGAAACACTTTCAGAAAAAACCGTTGAGTGGGTAAAACTGGAAGTGCTATCAAAAAACCAAACCGGTGATAAAGCCACTGTTACCTTTTATGCCTTTTTCCGTGAATCTGATTCTCCTGATGTAAATATCATGCATGAAACTTCTTTTTTCCGGCGCGCATCTGGGCGCTGGTTTTATGTTGGAGGAGAAGTATCAAATAATCTATAGCTGAATAAATTCAGAATTTTTTTCTAAATCCATTTAATTTAAAAGGTTTGTTATGTTTAAAACAATAATCATCATTATTGCCATTGCTTTAATTGCTTTCTTTGTACAACGTACCATGACTAATAAAAAATCTTCATCTGAA
>JALQUJ010000085.1 GCA_023263825.1 Porticoccus sp. | reverse complement strand
GGAACATCACCATAGAGAATAAGGCTAGTTCCACCTTCACCCAAATTTGGCACTGCCATTTGTACTGCATGTGCTGTGCCCAATTGTTCAGTTTGCTCTACATAATTCAAAACACTTTTTTCAGAAGATGAAACCGAAGATCGTACCTGGTCTGAGCCATGTCCAGTGACGACTGTAATGCGGGAATCTTGAACATGATTGGCTGAGTCAATCACATGTTGTAACAATGATTTGCCCGCCAATTGATGTAATACCTTCGGCAAAGTCGATTTCATTCTTGTGCCTTTACCTGCAGCAAGAATAATAATATCCGTTTCCATCATTCTTTTTATTCCCGTTCTTTATTGCAAATTTTTGGTATTTAATCAGGAACGAACCATGATTACCATGGAGCTTACATTGCGTTAGGAAAGAATCATCATTTACATAATCTTTTTTAACCTCAAATATTTTAAAACATTTACTCATAAAAAAAGGGTGGCCAATGCCACCCTTTTTTCTTAAGAATAACCTCGTAATAGAACTTACTTCTTGCCACCCATTTTCTTGCGTAGCTGTTCAATAGTACGAAGTTGTGCCGCTGCAGCTGCAAGCTGCGAAGCCGCTCTTGAGTAGTCAAACTCACCACTCTGATTAGAAATGTCATGCTCAGCTTGTTGCTTCGCTTCCAATGCTGCAGCTTCATCAAGATCATCAGCACGCAATGCTGTATCAGCAAGGATCGAAATACTGTTGGGTTGTACTTCCAGGAAGCCACCTGACAGGTAGTAAATTTCTTCTTCACCTTCTTGCTTAACAACACGCACTGGACCAGGTTTCAGGTCTGTGAGCAATGGTGCATGACCAAAAGTAATCCCCAATTCACCTTGGGAACCGGTAGCCACTAGCAGCTCAACCAGCCCTGAAAACAGGGATTGCTCAGCACTTACTATGTCACAATGGACGGTCATAGCCATATCTTAACGCCTTTATTGCGCTTACTTAAGCTTTTCAGCTTTTTCAACTGCTTCTTCAATGGAGCCAACCATGTAGAACGCCTGCTCAGGCAGGTGATCATAGTCGCCATTCAAAATGCCTTGGAAGCCAGCAATAGTCTGCTTCAGAGATACGTATTTACCTGGAGAACCAGTAAATACTTCAGCTACAAAGAATGGTTGAGATAAGAAACGTTCGATTTTACGAGCACGTGCTACTACTAAACGGTCTTCTTCAGATAGTTCATCTAGACCTAAAATTGCAATAATATCTTGCAATTCTTTGTAACGCTGTAGTGTTTGTTTAACTCTTTGTGCAGTTTTATAGTGCTCTTCACCTAAAATCCATGGCTGTAGCATTGTGGATGTAGAATCAAGTGGGTCTACTGCTGGGTAAATACCTTTAGATGCTAAACCACGAGATAGTACTGTAGTTGCATCTAAGTGTGCGAATGTTGTTGCTGGAGCTGGGTCAGTTAAATCATCGGCTGGTACGTATACTGCTTGAATAGATGTAATGGAACCTTCTTTAGTAGAAGTAATTCGTTCTTGAAGACCACCCATTTCAGTTGCTAACGTTGGTTGGTAACCTACAGCAGA
>JALQUJ010000110.1 GCA_023263825.1 Porticoccus sp. | reverse complement strand
GAAGGACGACAGTAATGATTGTGCTGCCTCTAGGGCTGCCCGTCGCCATCACAGGTCGTTTTTCAGTTAAGCCATTATCTTTTGTTTTAAAAACAATCAATGCATAAACTCCGTGACAGACATTCTTAAATAGATAGTTACATAATATGAGTTTCATATCATGGCAACATCGAGTATGACTGTATCTAAGAAAGCATGGTAAATCTGAACTAGTTAAGAGAAATGCTATAGCAAAGAGAAACATTATGGAAACTGTTGATTATTTTCCCATTGAGATCGAGCAAACGAGCTGGCAAATCTCCAGTGAGGTCTTAACAGCGATTCGGTATCAAGTATTTGTTGATGAACAGCAAGTCCCTAAAAGTGACGAGATCGATGATGAGGATGTAAATGCTATTCATTGGCTGGCATACGGGCCAGATGATATAGCCATGGCAACTTCTCGAATGTTAAGTAATGGCCATGTTGGCAGAATGGCCGTACTTAAAGAATTTCGAAATCAGGGTGTAGGATCCTCATTAATGCGGCATATGATTCGCTATGCAATTACCAAAGGAATGGACCAGTTGTTTCTCAATGCACAAATAAAGGCTACCCCCTTTTATGAGAATTTTGGATTTATTCCTGAAGGCGAACCTTTCATGGATGCTGGAATTCCTCACAAAATCATGCGATTGGACTTACATAATTATATTGATCATTCACCGCAATCTGTGTTGTCAGAAATAAGTGATGAAGATCGATTAAGAAACAGCATTGATAATGTTGATACCTTTCGAGACTATGCTGAAAAACTCATCCAGCGTGCACAAAGAGAAATACGTATATTCAGTCAACGTCTAGATTCAGCCCTTTATAGCAATGACCAATTTTGTGATGCAATTTATACCTTTGCTACAAATCACCCATCAGCCCAGGTAAAAATCCTGGTAAAAGACTTATTCCACGTCATTAACCATCCTAATCAATTACATGAGTTATGCCGTCGTTTGCCAAGCCGAATACAAATCAAAAAATTTGATAGTAAAGAGGCCTGCCTACATTCAGAGTTTATGGTTATCGATAAGACAGCTATCCTCTACAAACAAGAACCAGAACGCTATATCGGCTATGCAACACTTCATGCGCCCATGGAGGCTGCAGCTCTTGTCGAAAATTTTGAGGCCTTATGGAGCGAAGGGAAAGTTGACCCTGAATCAAGGCGTTTATACATATGATCCATTACACATCTAAAAAAACCGGAGCTTTATCGGCTCCGGTTTTTTTATGTACTAGGCATCAGAGACTTTACCCATAACGCCTATTCTATTAATACTTTTACTGTAGTTTTGCTTTTTGTCGGTAAGCATGCAGCAACGGCTCAGTGTAACCACTCGGCTGTTCAGCACCTTTAAATACCAAGTCACAAGCCGCGGCAAAAGCAACGCTTTGATCAAAGTTAGGTGCCATATTACGATAAAGTGGATCCCCCGCATTTTGGCCATCTACGACAGCAGCCATACGCTTCATGGTTTCCATTACTTGGTCTTCTGCACAGATGCCATGGCGCAACCAGTTGGCAATATGTTGGCTGGAAATACGTAATGTTGCACGGTCTTCCATCAAGCCAACGTTATTAATATCCGGCACTTTAGAACAGCCAACACCCTGCTCTACCCAACGAACAACGTAACCGAGAATACCCTGAGCGTTGTTATCGAGTTCTTTTTGGATCTCATCTACTGTGAGTTCACCTTCCAGAAGAGGTATCGTCAGAATGTCATCGACACTAGCTGGCGAACGTGTGGTCAACTCTTGCTGACGAGCAAATACATCGACTTGGTGATAATGCAGTGCATGGAGAGTAGCTGCCGTCGGTGAAGGAACCCATGCAGTATTAGCACCTGCCATTGGGTGACCAATTTTAGCTTCCATCATATCGGCCATATTTTCAGGTACAGGCCACATACCTTTACCAATTTGTGCCTTACCTTTAAGACCACAGACCAGGCCTACATCAACATTTTGATCTTCATAGGCTGTAATCCATTTCATGGTTTTCAGCTGACCTTTTGGTGCAAAAGGTCCTGCCTCCATGCTGGTGTGGATTTCATCACCGGTACGATCCAGGAATCCGGTATTGATAAATACCACACGTTCACTGGCTGCACGGATACATTCTTTCAAGTTGACTGACGTACGACGTTCTTCGTCCATAATGCCCACTTTTATGGTATTGCGGTCTAATTCCAGGGCATCTTCAACGGCATCAAACAATGCATTGGTGAACGCTACTTCTTCTGGACCGTGCATTTTGGGTTTAACAATATAAATGCTACCCGTTTTACTGTTACGATATTTGCCATTTCCTTTGATATCGTGAATCGAAATCAGACTGGTCAACATAGCGTCCATAATACCTTCAGGTACTTCATTACCTTCAGCATCTAGAATGGCAGGGTTGGTCATAAGGTGGCCAACGTTACGTACAAACAGCAGACTACGGCCCGGCAACACAAGGGTAGTCCCACTTGACGTATTATATTGGCGGTCCGGGTTCATTTTACGAACAATGGTTTTTCCACCCTTTTCCAGGGTTTCTTCCAGATTGCCTTTCATCAGGCCTAACCAGTTGCTGTAAATTAATGCTTTATCGTCTGCATCAACGGCAGCTACAGAATCTTCACAGTCCATAATGGTCGTCAGCGCCGCCTCCATCAGGATATCTTTAATACCAGCGGGATCATTAGCACCAATTTGACTATTATGATCTACCTGAACTTCTATATGTAACCTATTGTTTTTAATTAAAATAGATTCAGGGTTTTCTGCGGAACCTTGATAACCTGCAAGTTGTTCAGCATTCGCTAAACCTATCTCGGATTCATCATTTAAACGAACCTGCAACTGACCATCTGCAATGGTATATTGAATAGCATCATGGTGAGACCCTTTAGCCAGTGGCGCGGCTTGATCAAGTAGTGTTCTACCGTATTCAATGGCTTTGGCACCACGTTTTGGATTATACCCGGCAGTTTTTTCTGCACCGTCTGTTTCCGGGAGAACATCAGTACCATAAAGAGCATCGTAGAGACTGCCCCAACGTGCATTCGCCGCATTCAGTGCAAAGCGTGCATTCATCACAGGAACAACAAGTTGAGGACCTGCTTGATCTGCAATTTCAGGGTCCACATTCGTCGTTGTAATATTAAAATCGTCGCCCTCTGCAACTAAATAACCAATTTCTTGCAAGAAAGCTTTGTATTCGGCTTGATCAAGGGCTTGCCCAGCACGTTGCTGATGCCAATTATCAATTTGTGCCTGTAAAGCATCGCGCTTGGCAAGGAGCTCACGATTCTGTTTGCCAAAGTTAGTAATAATAGACGCAAATGATTGCCAGAAAGCATCTACATCTACATCTGTTCCAGGAATAATATCCTGTTTTACCAAATCATAAATTGAACGAGCAACTTGTAGTCCGCTCACGTCTACTCGCTCATCAACGGAGTTAGTCGAGGGGTTAGCTATTGAAGAATTACTCATGAAATTGCCTTTGCTTTAGCTAATGTATGGGGTTGAGTTATAAATTAGGTAGTATAAAAAGAAGTCTTTGATTGTAGGAAATATTCAAGGCATTTAGCAATTTTATAGGCTGTATTCCCGCTATTCTCATGGCGAATAAAGCGGGCCTTTATGCAGGGCTTTTAAACTCATACCATGTCGTCATATAGCGATCTGGTAGCGATCAAAAAAAGATCAATCTAACGTACTAGCTACATCTGCAATAAGGCGACGCATCCATTGGTGAGCAGGGTTGTGCTGTAGCAAGGGACTCCAGGCCATTTTTAGTTTAATTTCTGGAATATCAAAAGGTGGCTTTAGAATAACCACATTTGGATTATCTTTAAGTAATACAGCTGCTTTAGAAGGCAAGGTAATGACCAAGTCACGTAATTCAGCCAGCCTCATTGCCGCTTGATAGTGACGGGTAAAGACTCTAATACGGCGCTGTTTTCCTAATTTAGCTAGTGCTTCATCAACCCAACCCAGGCGCTGCACAGCTCCAGGCTCCATACCTACTCCCACACCCATGCCGGTTTTACTGACCCATACATGACCAGAATCCAGATAATTATCTAAAGTGAAGTTATCACGGATAGGGTTGTGGTCACTGATTAAACATGAAAATGTATCTCGCCAGATAGTCATTTGATGGAAGGACTGTGGCAACACGTCAAATCGGTTAATAACGAGATCAACTGTGCCCTGCTCCACGTCCTGGTAACTGATATCACTGGGGGTCAGTACGTCTAGCGTGATATTGGGCGCCTCAGAACGCAGTCTGCGCATTAAATGAGGCAAAAGTGTTGATTCAGTATAGTCACTGACTGAAATTCGAAAAACACGATCCGCTTCCGCTGCATTAAATTCACTGCGTGGTTCAACGGCTTTTTCTATCGATGCCAATACCTCTCGCACTACAGGCTGCAATTGCTCTGCACGCTCTGTGGGTGTCATGCCATCACTGGTACGCACTAATAGTGGATCATTAAATAATTCCCGCAAACGTCTCAAGCCATTACTCATGGCAGGCTGGCTAATGCCTAAGGCCTCAGCAGCTCGTGTTACATTGCGTTCCTTTAAAAGGATATCAAGATAAACAAGCAGATTTAGGTCAACACTACGGATATTCATATTCAATTACTCACAAACAGCTACTTCGCATAAAACAGTCACAAAAACACCGCAGACTGTATTCACATTAAAAATACCGAAAATAAAAACTATAGATTAGCTAAATTTTGGGTCTGTGGCTAGAATTCGTTTCCGTAATATACCAATTTACTGTTTTCAATCTGGAAGGACTGAACATGTCAAACTATACAAAAGACATTGCAGCAGCAGCTGCTCTGTGCGATACCAACGGTGACGCATGGAATGCGATCAACCCTGAATCTGTTGCTCGTATGCGCGCTCAGAACAAATTCAAGACTGGCTTGGACATTGCAAAATACACAGCTGACATCATGCGAGCTGACATGGCTGCATTTGACGCTGACAAGACTAAGTACACCCAGTCCCTTGGTTGCTGGCATGGTTTCGTTGGCCAACAAAAACTGATTTCCATTAAGAAGCACTTTAACGGCCAAACTGATCGTCGCTACTTGTACCTCTCTGGCTGGATGGTTGCAGCACTGCGTTCTGATTTCGGTCCTTTACCTGATCAATCTATGCATGAGAAAACTGCTGTTGCCGGTCTGGTTGAAGAACTTTACACCTTCCTGCGTCAAGCTGATGCACGTGAATTGGGTGGCCTATTCCGTGAGTTAGACAAAGCACGTGAAGCAGGTGATGAAGTTAAAGCGAAAGATATTCAAAATCAAATTGACAACCACGTGACTCACGTAGTGCCAATTATCGCAGATATCGATGCTGGTTTCGGTAACGCTGAAGCGACTTACCTGATGGCGAAGCAAATGATTGAAGCTGGTGCATGTTGCCTACAGATCGAAAACCAGGTTGCTGATGAAAAGCAATGTGGCCACCAGGACGGTAAAGTAACCGTACCTCACGCTGATTTCCACGCTAAACTGCGTGCTTTGCGTTATGCCTTCCTGGAACTGGGTGTTGATAACGGTCTTATCGTTGCTCGTACCGACTCTGAAGGTGCTGGTCTGACGAAAGAAATTGCTGTTGTTAAAGAGCCTGGTGATCAGGGTGATGTTTACAACTCTTACCTGGATGTTGAAGAAGTTGCTCCAGAAGACACTGCTGAAGGCGATGTACTGATCAGTCGTGATGGCAAATTGGTTCGTCCTAAGCGTTTGCCTTCTGGTCTTTATCAGTTCCGTCAAGGTACTGGTCATGAGCGTTGTGTATTCGATTGTATCGAAGCTATCAACGCAGGTGCTGACCTACTTTGGATCGAAACTGCAGTTCCAACAGTTCACGAAATCAAAGACATGATGGACGAAGTTCGTAAAGTACACCCAGATGCTAAACTGGTTTACAACAACTCTCCTTCTTTCAACTGGACTTTGAACTTCCGTCAGCAAGCATACGATGCATGGGTAGAAGCAGGTAAAGATGTTTCTGACTACGACCGTAATGATCTGATGAATGCTAAGTACGACGATTCCGAGCTCTCTGCTGAAGCAGATGCCCGTGTTCGTACTTTCCAAGCGGATTGTTCACGCGAAGCGAATGTATTCCACCACTTGATTACCCTGCCTACTTATCACACAACTGCACTTTCTGTTGATAACCTGGCGAAAGAGTACTTTGGTGACGAAGGTATGCTGGGTTACGTTCAAGGCGTTCAGCGTAAAGAGATCCGTCAAGGTATTGCATGTGTCAAACACCAAAACATGTCTGGTTCAGATATTGGTGATGATCACAAAGAATACTATGCTGGTGAGAACGCTCTGAAAGCTGGTGGTGCGAAAAACACATCTAATCAGTTCGCTTAAGCAGAATTGTTATGAAGTGATGTACCCCGGTGATACTTTTGTATAACTGGGGTGCAGCCCACTCTTGGATATAGCTATCCTTGAAAAAAGAGGCGGCCCCTTCTACAAGGTGCTGCCTTTTTTATGACTGGCTTTATGGACAAAATAGTCCAGTTATTTGAAAAATAATTAACTGACTGTTTTACCATTAGAATTCAAATCTTCTTTTTACTATTAACCGATGAAGTGATTTCGAATATGACTGATGCCCCTGCTTTTCTTCAAGATGCGAAAGATTTATTAACCGATCAAGGTTTTACTTCGAGTGACATCTGGTATCACGGTACGTCATCGGCACTAATCGACTCAATCAAAGCACAGGGCTTGAGGCGTTCAGGCGATAGAGAACTCAAAGAAGCCGCTAAAAAAACTATGGCAACTATCGGAAATGCTTATATAGAGCAGACTGAGCCAGTTTTTTTGACACAAAGTAAAGAATTAGCTTTTTATTGGGCAAAGCAAACCGTGAGAGACCGTAGTGTGCGGGTTGAGGGTAACGAACAACCCGTAGTATTCATGGTAAAACTACCAGAAATATTGAATACCCAAGTGAAGCCTGATGTTGGAGCTGCGAGTCTGCTTGTAGTTAAAGAAGGTGAAAATTTTATGGCCTATCTTGCAGGCATTTATCAGGCAAATGGCTTTGGTGCCCCCAAGATTGATTTAATGAAAGCAGACCGTATGGAATACCTCAGCAAATTAGGCATGGCATATTTTGATGCTGATATTGATGTTTCATATCTGGAAATAATGACTGGTTAGAACGATATTCACATAATCCTTTTTTAGGATTTTTCAGGAGTTGCTTATGCAGCTCCTTTTTTTTGCCTAACATTCTATTATTCGATATTAAGAAAAATACTTTAATAAAAAGAAATAATTATACGATATACGAGCATTTCACCCCATTTTGAACAGGAGTGAAACACTCATCGAGAGTCTAACAGCTATAGAAAAAGTGCTTCCTATTGCTTGTTTATTTCATAATTTGGCTATGAAGATAGTCCGCCAATGATGCTCTTTGCTCATCTGAAAGATTTTCAAATGATGGCATCTCACGGTGTTGTCCCGACCCTTTTATCCACTCCATCAGTTCATGCTGGGATTTTCGGGTTAACAGTGTTGCAGGAATAGGTTTAAGGTAATCACCACGACCACTAGGAGGGTGGCATCCTGAGCAATTTTCCTGAAATAGTTCTTCTCCCGCTTTCACAGAAGCTTATACGGTTGCTTTTTGCTCATCGCTACAGCCAAATAGCGCTACAGCAATTCCAATAGCTAACATAAAACGTATAAGTCGCATCAGTGCTCTCCTTAGAACAACATTAGATCAGAAACAATATTCACAAACAGGCTTATTGTGCCAAAGTAACTTGAAACAGAATAGTATATAAATCATATACTGATAGAAAATATACTTCTTATTAAAACAACTCATATCCATCTAGACAACGATGGAATAACGCAGCTATAACATGAACTGCAATCAACACATAGCCGGCTGTACCTAAGAGTTCATATTAACCACTGATTTGAGCTGCTATTCTGCTGACAAAGACTTTGATGAAACAACAACGCCATTATTGTCGGCATACACATATTCACCTGCAATGAATGTTATACCACCAAATGTTACATCAACATTAAGATCCCCTATCCCTCTTTTATCGGTTTTTAGGGGAATGCTTGCCAGTGCTTGCACACCAAGATCCAAGGAAACCAAAGCATCTACATCCCTCACACAGCCATAAATAATAAAACCTTCCCATCCATTTTTGACCGCATTTTCTGCAATCATATCGCCTAATAAGGCCCGGCGTAGAGAACCTCCGCCATCAACAACCATGACTTTGCCATGCCCCGGCTCACCCGCATTCTCTTTTACTAAAGAGTTATCTTCATGACATTTAATGGTCACAATTTCTCCACCAAACGATTCTCGCCCACCAAAATTAACCATCATAGGCTCTAACACCCTAACCAATTCCGGGTTGTCATCACATAAATCCGGGGTTGAATAAGTCATGGATACTCCTTATTTATTTTATGTTTATTACTGCTATATCTATTGTCACTGCTTATTAAGCTTTTTCGGAGTTGAATATTACCGAATAAAATAAGTCAGATGTAAATACCAGTTTCACCATTTTCCTCTGCAAGTTCGTATCGGCTTAGTGACGGAACATCTGCTACTGCGTCACCACCTAATGCTTCACCATTTTCCAGACTAAAACAGATACGATGCTTTGGACATTGAATACAGCCATGGGCCAACTTGGCCTTTTTTAACGGATAGCCATTATGGGGGCATGCAGTAGAAATCAAGCGGGTCAAGCCACCACTATGAACCAGAAGCATATCTTTACCATCGATAATAAATTGCCGGGAATAGCCTTCTGTTAGATTGCTAGTACTTTCAAGAGAATAAAAGCTCATAGTGTGGCATGTCGATAAGGGTTCATAATGAAAGAGATTGCCACTATATGTTCATTACAGCAATGACTCTCTATAAATAACTAAAATACGAGTGGAAAATCATGAGGCAATATTTGGGCCCCTTCATAGGTATTTGAATTTCGTAATGTGTATTTAAATCTCGTCAAGATTGTATTTAGTAAAGACTGACGTAGACTAGCGCACCATGCCCAAGGTTGAGATTATTGACTTCCCCTATCGCTCAGATGCTGAGCCACTTTTTGCTGCAATCCGCCATATGCCGGATGCTATTTGGTTGGATAGTGGAAAGCCAATAAGCTTATATGGCCGCTTTGATATTATTACAGCAGACCCTGAGCAAATATTAAATACTGTGGGAGATACCACCCACATTATTGATAGAAACAGTACGAGCGATTCAAAAGAAGACCCCTTTTCCCTCTGTGAGCAATTATTTTTATCACAAAAAACCGAAGATAGCCGTTTAAATACCTATCCTTTTGTAGGTGGGTTAGCTGGCTATTTTGGATATGGTTTGGGCCGTCGGCACCAAATAGAAAACCCTACTTTTACTGGTCGTCCTACAAGCAAGCCTATTAGCAATCCTGAAAATGAACAAGAAAAACTCGACACCCTGCCAGATATGCGCATTGGCAACTATAGTTGGGCATTAGTTCTTAATCATTCTGCTCAAAAAGCCTGGCTTTTCTTTCGTGATAGCTGTCCCGAATCATTACGCAATGAAGCTAAATTCTGCTTGCAAAATGCTCATGAACTTTCAGAAGTTAAAACTGAACAATATTTTGAAGCATTTACTTCCTCCCTGGATAGAACTGAGTATTTTGAAGCAATCAGTTCAATACATAATTACATTGAAGCTGGTGACTGCTATCAGGTTAATTTTACTCAGCATTTTTCTACGCCATTTAATGGCGATAACTGGGAGCTTTATCGTTATTTTCGACGAGTTTTACCATCACCTTTTAGTTGTTTTTACCAATGGGGTGAACAGGGCAAAGCAATCCTTAGTTTATCTCCTGAGCGCTTTCTCAAACTTTCTATGGGGCAAGTAGAAACCAAACCTATAAAAGGGACTATAAAGCGAGGTACAACAGTAGTAGAAGACCAACAAAATGCTATCGAATTGATGAACAGCCAAAAAAACCGGGCTGAAAACCTTATGATTGTAGACCTGTTGCGCAATGATTTAGGTAAGACCTGTGAGCCGGGCTCGATACATGTACCCAAGCTGTTTGCGCTGGAAAGCTACCCCAATGTCCATCATCTTGTTAGTACCGTAACAGGTACATTAAAACAAGGAGAATCCCCTCTATCTCTCCTAAAAGGATGCTTTCCTGGTGGCTCAATTACTGGCGCACCCAAAAAGCGTGCCATGGAAATTATAGAAGAACTAGAGCCTTACCAACGCTCTGTGTATTGTGGAAGCATTGGCTATATCAGTACTACAGGGCGGATGGACACAAGCATTGCCATCAGAACACTCCTGTCTGACGGTAAAAAACTACATTGCTGGGGCGGTGGGGGTATAGTTGCCGATTCCGATGCCGCGAATGAATATCAGGAAAGCCTGGATAAAATAAAAGTGCTAATAAATACTTAAAAAACTGGAAAGCTGAAAGACTAAAGACCCTACCCACCTCCTAACCTTATGGATCAGGAGGTGAATTTAATTTATAACGTTAAATCTCGATTGCTTGCTTTAATAAATTCTTTCTTTAGTGACTCAAAATCTTGTACAGCAGGAAATTGTGGGAATTCATCAATCACATTTTGCGGTGCATGGAATAGAATACCTGCATCTGCTTCCGCTAACATTGTCGTATCATTGTATGAATCACCCGCAGCAATTGTACGGTAGTACATACTTTTGAAGCCTACGACTGCCTGGCGTTTTGGATTTGCCTGACGCAGCTTATAGTTAGTAACTTTGCCCGTTTGATCTACTTCGAGCTTATGACATAACAGGGTTGGGAAACCCAGTTGACGCATCAACGGCTGGGCAAACTCATAAAAAGTATCAGAAAGAATCACAACCTGAAAACGCTCACGCAGCCAATCCACAAACTCTTTAGCACCGTCAAGGGGAGACAATGTCGAAATCACCTCTTGAATCTCATTTAATCCAAGGCCGTTTTCTTCAAGAATGTCTAAACGATATCGCATCAGCACATCGTAATCAGGTTCGTCGCGTGTTGTTCTTTTTAGTGCTTCGATCCCAGTTTTTTCAGCAAAAGCAATCCAAATTTCTGGAATCAAGACACCTTCCAAGTCCAAACATGCGATTTCCACTATGTAATCCTCTCTATAAAAAACAGTGTGTATGACGATTGATCAAAACCGCGCCACTCTAACGAGTTACAAAGCACAGTGCAATACACCGAATAAGGTGAACACCGCTTGCAGAAGAAATAATAAGTAAAGAGCACCTACTAATAGCCTTATGTATACACGATATATTTTCTGATTATTTTTTCTTTAGTTATGGCTCTGGTATCATGCGCGACCTGATAAACACGGTCGATAACACATTAGAGGATATTAAAGAGTCCAATGGCTGATAACCTTGTATCTACGGTCGATTTAGACCAAAAACTTTCCGCTCAAACACCTCAGGAAATTCTAGCCTACGCCTTGAATGAGTTTGATAATATCGCTATTTCATTCAGTGGTGCAGAAGATGTCGTACTAGTGGATATGGCTTATAAAATTGCTCCTGAGAAAGTACAGGTATTCTCGTTAGATACCGGTCGCCTTCATGCGGAAACTTATCGTTATCTTGAAAAAGTGCGCAACCACTACAACATTGATATTGATCTCGTTTATCCTGAATCAGATGCCGTCAATAAACTGGTTCGTGAAAAAGGCCTTTTCAGCTTTTACCAGGATGACCACAAAGAATGCTGTAGCATCAGAAAAATTGGTCCATTGCGCCGGAAACTGTTGACGGTTGATGCATGGATTACTGGCCAACGTCGAGACCAAAGCCCAGGTACGCGTGCCGCCATCCCTGTAATTCAGGACGATAAAGCTTTTGCACGCCCAGGCGATAGTTTGACTAAATTTAACCCTTTAGCGAACCTTAGCTCTCAAGAAGTATGGGATTACATCCGCAGTAATGATGTGCCCTACAATGAATTGCATGATCAAGGCTTTATCAGCATCGGCTGTGAACCCTGTACCCGCCCAACAGGACCCGGTCAACATGAACGTGAAGGCCGCTGGTGGTGGGAAGAAGCGACATTAAAAGAATGTGGTTTACATGATGTCAACATTAAAAAATAGGCTTATGTATTAAGTTGAAGCAGACAAATTTAGGAACTATCAATAAAGGTCCCCTATGAGAATCACCTTTGTTAAAAAGATCAAATTGGATGGCAGTTTCTGTAAGAAGTGCAACGAAGTGCAACAGAAAATGGATGATGCTGGCCAGATGGAAATGATCGACGAAGTGCTCATTGCTGATGAGCGTGACCCCTCATCTCCCGGTATGGAGTTGGCTTCGCTCTACAATGTAGCGCAGGCCCCTTTCTTTCTTGTGGAAAAAGAAGGTGAAGCTCCTGTTATTTATACGGTCTACTTCAAATTTGTAAAAGAAGTCCTTAATCAGAAAACTCAAGAAGCAGACGAATTGAAAGAAATTCTGAACGATAATCCTGATTTGGACTTTTTATAGCCTTTAATCACAGAAGGCTCAGCTGTTAGTCGATTAGAACTAACAGCTGCCTGCCCTAAAACTTTTCGACGTTAGTCCTTTTCTAGTTTCTCTTTTAAAGCTCTGGCAGCTCTATTGCACTGAAAAATCGCTCTAAATCGTCCCTTGCGTGTATGGAACAAGCTTCATCCACCCGGTCACGGGTCAAGTGTGGCGCAAACAACTCAATAAAGTCATACATATAAGTGCGCAAATAAGTACCTCTTCGGAAGCCAATGCTCGTCACACTGGGTTTAAACAGGTGTTTTGCTTCTAAAGCCACCAAGTCACTGTCTTTTTCAGGATCATAGGCCATATGAGCGACAATACCGATTCCGAGTCCTAGCCTCACATAGGTTTTAATCACATCAGCATCCGTTGCTGTAAAAACAACTTTTGGTATCAAGCCTCGATCATTAAATGCTTCATCGAGTTTAGAGCGTCCGGTAAAACCAAAGACATAGGTAACCAAAGGGAAATTAGCCACTTCTTCAAGGGTCAGCTCTGAGCTTTGTGCCAAAGGATGATTTCTTGGTACTAAAATACAGCGATTCCAACGGTAGCAAGGCATCATTAATAAATCATTGAATAACTCTAATGCTTCTGTAGCTATAGCAAAATCTACGGCACCATCAGCTGCCTGCTCAGATATCTGAATCGGTGTACCCTGGTGCATGTGTAGAGACACATCCGGGTATTTATTGATAAAGGATTCAATCACGCTAGGTAACGCATAACGTGCTTGGGTGTGAGTCGTAGCAATCGTTAGGCTTCCCTTACTGAGGTTGTTATGCTCTTGCGCAAGCTGCTTGATACTATCTACTTGCCTAAGAATATCTCCGGCAACCTGAAGAATCTCCTCCCCTGCTGGAGTAATTCTGGTTAAATGCTTGCCACTACGCGAAAAAATTTCTACGCCTAGCTCGTCTTCAAGCAATCGTATTTGTTTACTTATACCCGGCTGGGATGTGTACAGGCTTTGGGCTGTCGCCGAAACATTAAGCTCATGGTGAGCAACCTCCCAAATATAACGTAATTGCTGCAATTTCATTACTTAACCTATCTATCTACTGTTTCGTTTATTTCTTTATGTATCATCTAGAAGCCAATGATCTAAAAATATAAAAAACTATTACTTTGAAGAATAGATATAAATTGCTAGAGTTGCCAGCCTTTAATATCAATCCGGAATAACAAGACATTGCTGGGCTTTTAATTGTTGGATTATCCATTTTGCTAGATTTTCTGCTATATATCCTTTCCGGAGCTTTTGTTGGTCTCGTTGTTGGACTCACAGGAGTGGGTGGAGGTTCACTAATGACACCTTTGCTGATACTTTTTGGTATTCCCTATAACGTTGCTATTGGAACTGATTTACTCTATGCCGCAGCGACTAAATCAAGTGGTGTTCTTGCTCATGGTCGCCAGAACAGTGTGCAATGGCGGCTTGTCGGCTATTTGGCAGCGGGAAGTATCCCTGCCTCAATTATTACGGTCATCTTGCTTGATCAAGTATTTACCAATGCTGATGAGTACAAGGAAATTCTCACCACTAGCCTTGGTATCATGTTGATTTTCACCGCTATCGTTATCCTGTTTAAACGATTTTTAAGGGATAGCTCTGACCGGCCACATGGCCCTATCGGTTCATTTTTCCAAGTTAATGCTACCAAAGTTACTTTTATTGCAGGTATT
Organism: Porticoccus sp.; assembly: GCA_023263825.1. Lineage (GTDB taxonomy): Bacteria > Pseudomonadota > Gammaproteobacteria > Pseudomonadales > Porticoccaceae > Porticoccus. The sequence goes on along the minus strand of JALQUJ010000110.1, from coordinate 2,866 downwards.
TTTTTAGGTGTGTTCGTTACCCTCTCGTCTGTTGGTGCAGGGGCTTTCTGTGCGGCCTTGCTAATGACGTTATACCCAAGGTTACCTGCCCTACACATTATTGGAACAGATATCGCCCATGCAGTACCTCTGACCTTAATTGCAGGATTGAGCCATCTATTCTTATTGGGTAATGTAGATTTAGTCCTTCTTGTAAGCTTACTGACCGGATCACTACCGGCAATCCATATAGGAACCAAGCTTGCAGCAAAAATACCAAGCCAAGTTTTACAACCTATCCTAGCCTTTTTACTACTGGGGATAGGCTTGAAATTTACAATATTTTAGAGCATTTACTTATGTCTAATGGGTAAAGCTAGAATGAACTCGGTTCATTCGCCACGCCATGTGGCACATGGCCCGTAGCTACATGTGGCACAGCAGATTCACAATGCCGATGCTGATCGTCAAAAAATACATCTGCACCGTAGGATTTCAAAAACTCACCTTTGCTCAATCCGCCTAAAAATAAAGATTCATCAATACGAATATCCCAGGCTCTTAAGGTTCTTACCACTCTTTCATGGGCTGGTGCTGAACGAGCTGTAACCAATGCCGTACGAATCGGACAGCTTTTAGCAGGAAATTTAGACTGCAAGCCATGTAAAGCCTGCAGGAAATGCTTAAACGGCCCTCCACTCATGGGTTTTTTAGCTTCGGCTTTTTCATTTTCAGTAAAAGCTTCCAGGCCATTCTGCTTAAAAATGCGCTCTGATTCATCTGAAAACAAAACAGCATCGCCATCAAAAGCAAATCTCAGCTCATCACCGCCCTTATCCTCAGTACAAGAAGACATCAATGTTGCAGCAGCCACGCCATTTTCCAATGCATTTCGTACATCCTCAGCATGGGTAGATAAAAACAAATGGCAGCCAAATGCAGCCACATAGCGATAGGGGCTTTCGCCACCACAAAATGCTGCACGGGTAATATTTAGTTGATGGTGTTCTATCGAGTTAAAAACCCTTAAACCCGTATCGGCAGAATTACGCGATAAAAGAATAACCTCAACCTTGGGTTCGCCACTTAGCTTTTCGTTAATACGAAGAAGTTTTTTTACTAAAGGAAAGGCTTCACCGGGCGCTAATATTTCATCCTCATGATCCACTTGATACTGGGAATAAGAATCTAACCCCTGTTCTTCAAAGATTTTGTGGCTATCATCCAGGTTAAACAATGCCCGGGATGAAATTGCGATCACCAGTTTGTCACCAAAGCCTACGGGCACTTTTTAAACCACCTTTCTTCTGAAACACATGACTTATTACAAGAGTATCTATCTAATCTGAAGAATAATCTAATCCAAAGATAGATTAAAAACCAACAACTACAATTTCTGATGCTTGGATTGATCGAAATAAGCATGGGTTAACTTAAAAATAACTGGACTAAGGAGTAGTAAACCTATCAAGTTTGGAATCACCATTAAGCCATTCAACATATCAGCAACACCCCATACGGTTCCTATTTGTCCTGTCGCACCACAATAGACAGCTAATACCCACAACATGCGAAATGGCACAATCACCCTGACACCCAGCAAGTATTCGGCACAGCGTTCGCCGTAGTAGCTCCAGCCTAAAATTGTAGTAAAAGCAAAAAGAGCCAAACAAAGAGAGACTATCTTATCGCCAAAAGGTAACTCAGAGGTGAATGCCAATGTCGTTATTGCTGCCCCCTCTTCTCCACTGCTCCATGCATTGCTAATAATGAGCACCAATCCCGTCATAGTACATATCACCAGAGTATCGATAAACGTACCCAACATGGCGATGGCACCCTGTCTCACAGGGCTATCCGTTGCCGCAGCCGCATGGGCAATAGGAGCACTACCCAACCCTGCTTCATTAGAAAAGATTCCCCTGGCCACACCCATTCTCAATGCCATCATTATGGTTGCTCCAGCAAAACCACCACCCGCAGCCACCGGCGAGAATGCACTTTTTACCACTAATACAATGGCCTCTGGAATTGCCGTGATATTCATTAACAAAATAACAATGGTGGCCAGCAGGTATAAACAGGCCATCAATGGCACCAATGTGCCTGCCACATGAGCAATTCGTTGGATACCTCCAAGTAAAACTGCCCCAACAAGCAGCATTATTACCAGTCCACTAAGATATTCAGGTACAGAAAAACTACTATGAAGGGCTTTGGCAACGGAATGTGCTTGTACGGTATTACCAATACCAAAACCTGCAAGGGCTCCAAACACGGCAAATAAAAAAGCTAACCATGCCCAATGGGAGCCAAGACCATTGCGAATGTAATACATGGGGCCGCCCACTTTCTTGCCACGTTCATCGGTTTCCCGATATTCCACAGCAAGTACAGCTTCTCCATATTTTGTGGCCATGCCAACCAGGGCTGTGCACCACATCCAAAACAAGGCACCAGGCCCACCGATACCGATGGCTGTTGCAACTCCGACAATATTTCCAGTACCTACAGTGGCAGATAAGGAAGTCATGAGTGCATTAAAGGGGCTGATATCACCTTCACCACTGACCTTTCGACCTTGAAGCAGTAATTTAAAGCCATAGCCAATTTTACGCATAGGCAAACCGCGAAGCCCTATACTGAGATAGATACCTGTCCCCAGAATCAGGGATAACATCAACGGTCCCCAGACTATGCTATTAATACTTCCGACCACTGACTGTAGCGTCATAACTGATCCCGCTGTGCAAATAAACCAAACAACCCACCCGTATGAATAAAAACAATATCCTGGGCATTGTTATAACGCCCTGCTTTAAGCTCATGAATTAAACCGTGGAAAGCTTTGCCACTGTAGACAGGGTCTAATATAAGCCCTTCCATT
>JALQUJ010000185.1 GCA_023263825.1 Porticoccus sp. | reverse complement strand
TGAGTGAGTAAAGTTTTCAGTTTGGTCGCTCATCTATATTGATTTCCAGAAGGTTTATGCTGTAACTCTAGGAAACTATAGAGATAAATACCACGTGGACGAAAAGAAATATATTAAAAATTTTAGTGCTGGAGAGTTTTTTGGGTGGTTTCGATCCACGCTTTAACTTGCTCTGTAAGCTCTTTGCTATTTGAACCTTCAGTAGCAATGGGTTGACCAATAGATACATGGATTTGACCTGGCCATTTAATAAATGTGTGCGCAGGCCAGCAATAACCAGAATTTTGAGCCACAGGTACAACAGGCACTCCGGCAGCAATGGCCAAAGCAGCACCACTACGACCGTAATTGCCTACTTGTCCTGCGGGAGTACGTGTGCCTTCGGGGTAAATCAGAATGTTATTCCCTTCAGCCAGCCTTGTTTTTCCTTGGGCTAGAATTTGTTTCATGGCTTCTCTGGGGTTGCTGCGGTCAATGGCGATGGGATGCATAAAATAGAGACCCCAGCCAAAAAAGGGTATCCAGAATAACTCTTTCTTAAGAATGGTACTGACGGGTCGCAAGATTCTTTGCAGATAGAAAGTCTCCCAGCCAGATTGGTGCTTGCTGAGAACAACACAGGGTGTATTGGGGATATTTTCAAGCCCATCGACTTTGAGGGTGATACCACAGCTGATGTTCAACCATTTAATGATAATGGCATTAGCCCAGGTAACGACGTTTTGGCGCATTTTATAGGGCATTAATAGCCCGATAGTGCAGGATAAGGTGCCGAAAACAACCATAGTGGCAGCATAAACAAGGTAGAATATCACTGAGCGTGTAAAAGCTATCGCTGTTTTCATTCGAATTTTTCTTGATTTGCCAAAAGATAATTGACTGCCAGGGATAGGTCATCAAAGATCAGGACATTTTGTAATGCCTGATTTTTTTGCTCCATTAACTGTGATTCCGTTTTTTTACCTTTTCCTGTACGCACCAAAATAGGAATACAGAGATGGCTGAGACCAGCTTGTAAATCACGAAGACTATCCCCTACCGTTGGGCAACCTGATAGTGATTCTAGATTAAATTCTTGGGCAATGGCATCAAATAATCCAGAAGCAGGTTTGCGGCAATTGCAATTATCTTCTGGTTTGTGGGGGCAATAAAAAATACCAGCCAACTCACCACCAGCATCAAGCACTAAATCAGATAATTTGGCGTGCATAGCCTCTAAATCATCGAGATCAAACAAGCCACGGCCAATACCTGACTGATTGGTTGCAACGACAATGATATAGCCAGCCTGAGACAAACGGGCAATAGCTTCAATACTTCCTGGAATCGGCAGCCATTCGTCTACCGATTTTACATAGGCATCAGAGTCTTCATTGATGACACCATCGCGATCCAGAACAATCAACTTATTCATAGCTAAATACTATGTAATCTCTATTTTTAATTGTTTTTATTTTGCAGGGGCTAACAGAGAAATATCAGCAACTTCCAGAAATAAATTGCGTAACTGTTGTAACAATGCCAGGCGGTTATTCCGTTGGGCCTCATCATCAACCATAACCATTACATCATCAAAGAAGCTATCTACAGGTTGGCGTAGTTTGGCCAGTTGTTTCAACATATCGGTATAGTCACGACCCTGCTTTAGAGGTTTAACCACATTGCTTAGCTCAGCCAGTGAAAGGGCCAAAGCTTTTTCAGCATCATCAGCGAGTAGGGTATTATCTATTTCAACAGGAACATTGTTGCCGTCTTGTTTGGCCAATATATTGGATACCCGTTTGTTAGCTGATGCCAGAGCTGTGGCTTCCGAGAGCTGATTAAATGCGTGTACAGCCAATACTCGCTGGTGAATATCAAGGGGGTTGCTGAGTTGCTTTTCTGCCACCGCAAGGAAGACTTCTGTAGGGATGTTTTCATCCTCATACCAAGATTTAAAGCGATCTAGCATGTAAGTAAGTACTTGCAAAACAATTTTTTCTGCAGCCTCTGAATTCTTGTTTAGGGTACTGTGTTGAGCAATAGCCAGGGATAGGGTTTCACGCAGGTCGAGGTCGATACCCCGTTCCACAATAATACGCAGTACACCAAGGCTGGCACGTCTCAAAGCAAAAGGGTCTTTGGAGCCTGTGGGCGGCTGACCGATTCCAAAAATACCCACTAATGTATCGAGTCTATCGGCCAGTGCCAATGTAGCACCTGTTGCAGTGGAAGGAATATCATCACCGGCATATCGTGGCAGATATTGCTCAAATAGTGCTTCGGCTACTTCGGAATGCTCGCCATCGTTGCTGGCGTAATACCGCCCCATGGTTCCCTGTAAGTCAGCAAACTCTCCAACCATTTCAGTGACCAGGTCAGATTTACTTAATTCAGATGCGCGGCTTGCTAGTGCTTTATCTGCTCCTATAGCGGGAGCAAGTGCCTCGGCCAATTTAGCGACACGTTCTGTTTTGTCAAAAATAGAACCGAGCTTGGCCTGGAATACAATATTTTTTAATGGTTCGCGCCGTGCTTCCAAGGTCGTCTTAAGATCAGTTTCATAAAAGAAAGCGGCATCGGCCAGTCGGGGACGAATAACTCGTTCATTACCATTAATGACCTGAGCTGAATCTGTACTTTCAATATTGGCAACGGTAATGAAGAGTGGAAGCAGCTTGTTGTTACTATCCACCACATGAAAATACTTCTGATGCTCGGCCATAGAAGAGACTAAAGCCTCAGCTGGAACTGCCAGGAAACGCTCTTCAAAACCACCTAACAGTGGGACCGGCCATTCATTGAGTGCGGTTACTTCATTTAACAGGCTGTCATCAATAACGGCGGTACCACCTTGATCTTCAGCAGCTTTAGTTACACCCTGGCGAATAATCTCACGACGTTCGGTAAAGTCAGCAATAACATAAGCATCACGCAGGGTGCTTTGATAGCTAGAGGGCGAAGTAATCATGATATCGCCAGTAGAATGGAAACGATGGCCTCGGCTGGTGTTGCCAGCAGAAAGCCCCATTACTGTGGTATCGACAACATTCTCACCCAGTAGCATGACAACCCAATGAACCGGACGAACGAACTCTTCACGGTTGGCGCCCCAACGCATTCTTTTGGGAATCGGGAGTGAGCCAAGTGAGGTTTCTACAATGGACCCAAGTAAATCAGCGGTTTTTTTACCGGGTTCCGTAGCACGATGGCAGAGCTTGTCCTGCTTGCCATCATTTTCTATTTTGGTATCCAGATCATCAATAGCAATGCCATTTTTCTTGGCAAATGCTTCAGCGGCTTTTGTTGGTTTACCATCGTCACCAAAGGCAACTTTAACAGGCGGTCCCCAAGCGACAATTTCCTTGGCAGGTGTTTCCGTCTGCAGTTCGTTGATGGTAATGGCCAAACGGCGGGGAGAGGCAAATGATTCAACTGCTTCAAAACCAAGCTGTTCCTGCTTCAGTTGGGCAAGTATAGAATCACGGAAGGCATTAGAAAGCGTTAACAGCGCTTTAGGCGGCAGTTCTTCAGTGCCAATTTCGACTAAAAAATCTGCACTCATATTCTCTTTATTCATTCCGTTCATGGCTGCTGCTCCGCAGCTTGTTTCTTAACTTTTTCAGCAAGCTTGGCTGGAGCCAATGGGAAGCCTAGAGCCAGTCGCGAGTCAAAATAGGCCTGCGCCACTGCTCGTGCTAAGGTGCGAACCCGCAAAATAAACCGTTGGCGTTCGGTAACGGAAATAGCATGGCGGGCATCTAGAAGATTAAAGGCATGGGATGCTTTCATCACCATTTCATAGGCTGGTAATGGTAGGCCTTTTTCAATCAGGCGCTGGCTTTCTTGTTCATAAGTATCAAAACTCTTAAACATGAAATCCACATCGGCTTCTTCAAAGTTGAACGTAGACATCTCAACTTCATTTTGGTGGAACACATCGCCGTAGGTGACTTTACCCTCTGGCCCTTCGGTCCAGACCAAATCATAGATGCTATCTACACCCTGTAGGTACATGGCGATACGCTCAAGACCATAGGTAATTTCACCGGTGACCGGATAGCACTCAAGCCCACCTACCTGTTGAAAGTAGGTAAACTGAGTCACTTCCATACCGTTTAACCAGATTTCCCAGCCAAGCCCCCAGGCTCCCAATGTGGGTGATTCCCAGTTATCTTCGACGAAACGGATATCGTGAACATTTGGGTCAATGCCTAATTCGCGCAATGAATCCAGGTAAAGGTCCTGGATGTTGTCGGGCGAAGGCTTAAGCACCACTTGAAACTGATAATAGTGTTGCAGGCGGTTGGGGTTTTCACCATAACGGCCGTCCGTTGGGCGGCGGCAGGGTTGAACATAGGCGCTGTTCCAGGTTTCTGGACCAATAGCGCGTAAAAAAGTGGCTGGATGAAATGTTCCAGCGCCCACTTCCATATCTAACGGCTGCAAAATGACACAGCCTTGACGTGACCAAAATTGTTGTAAGGCTAAAACCAGCCCCTGGAATGTTGAAACATCCGGTGTAGTCTGTGACACCTAGGTTCCCCTGTAGCATGCAAAGCCGACAATTATAAGGTTGCAACCCCTGAATAGTAAGGCTTTTTCTTGTTCTTAATGGATTTGTGGCAATAGCAAGGAGAAGGAAGTAACAAACGATAATTTTGAATGAAATTGTAAAAATAAAAGGGCCTTTATATCTCCCATGATGGCTTCCATATATTTTGCCCAATGGGTTTGATATGGTTTGTTCGATATCGCTAGAAAATGGAAATTTATCCGATGAAGAAAATTGGTTTTGTACTACTTATGATCATGCTTAAGAATAGAAAACATATAGATTGCTAACAGCTATTACCTACATAGATATTATTAAGTAGAGCTATTAATATTGGGGTAGGTTATAGTGTTTACTAATCAATAACGTGTTTTCTTAATAGCAAAAGCTAGATAGTTAGCTAGAAGGCACTAGCAATTCAGATTAGTTATGACGAAGGAGAGCTGATATGAAACGCTTTACGATATTTGGACGTGAAGGTTGTGGTTATTGCCGTCAGGCAAAGGCAGTCATGGAGTCTAAGGATTTAGAATTTCGTTATGTTGATATCCATGAAGAAGGCATTAGCCAGGATGATTTGGCTAAAACTGTTGGAAAACCAGTGCGTACAGTGCCACAGATATTTCATGGTGAAGAATACGTTGGAGGTTACCAAGAACTGATGCAATATTTAGAACAAGAGCAGATAGCCTGATTAAAATCCTATCACTCTATTTCCCTTGGTTTTATTAGGTAGTCGACTTGAGGTA
>JALQUJ010000035.1 GCA_023263825.1 Porticoccus sp. | reverse complement strand
GGCTCTGAATGCCTGCCCCCAATTATATTCACGCAGATTCCAGACAAAATTGAGGCTTTTCAGGCGATTATATTTTTCTCTGGGATAGTTTCCATCGAATGTCCTCTGCTCAAATACCCACAAGCCCAATGGAAATTGATCTTTCGTCCGGTAACCATCAGGCACTACACAATCACCATGGTCTTCCCTATATTTCATCAACTCTGCAAAGCCTTTCTCCCACGTATCATCTTGCTGGACCCAGATAAAATCCAGATCATTCAACAGCTTGATCTGATTTTCTGTCAACTTTCCCCGAGCCTTATCATCACGCACTTTTAACACCCAGTACCACAAAGCATGACCATTTTGGGTGACATAAAAATAGGGGACAAGGCAATGACGGTGTGTCGCTCTGAATTCAACAATCTCTTGGTACCACACCTCCCATGGTGTAGCAGTCGTCTCCTCCAGCTTTACTTCAAGTTCCTTCATTGCCATTTTTTTGCCCTTATACCCATCATGGCACTTATTTACCACAGCCTTTCTCTACCACTACATCTCTCTACAAAGTCAGCCTGATTCTAAAACGATGGGATATAGGGGTCAAAGATAATAACTGTGATTATATTTCCGTTTTTCCGAAGTATCAGTAAGAGATAAGCACTACTAATCAACGATTTACAGGTGCAGTTCCCCACAAAAGAATTGCAAAAAAACTGTCGTTACTTATATTGAAAAAACCGCAGGGTTTTATTAGTACGTAAATTCAATCGTTAGCACTTCTCCCTAAAGCCTCTTTACTCCTCCTCAATCACTTGCAACCAGCATATGGATTGCCTGCTTCCAACCCATATAAAGTCTTTGACGTTCAGATTCAGGCATTTTTGGATAAAAGCTTTTCTCTACTTGCCATGTGTCCGCAACGTCCTTCACCCCTCCAAATAGTCCTACCTGAACCCCAGCCAACACCGCCGCACCCCAAGCTGTTGTTTCTGTTACTTTTGGTAATTCGATGGCGATGTTCAACATATCTGCCAAAAACTGACAGACAAACCCATTAGTAACCAACCCACCATCTACTCGCAAAACTTCTGAACGGTATCCGCTGTCAATTTTCATAGACTCCATTAAATCCAATGTCTGATAGGCTTGAGCCTCCAAAGCCGCACGGACAATATGCGCCTGATTACTTTCACGGGACAAGCCCATAATCAATGCTTTGGCATCAGGTCGCCAATAAGGGGCACCCAAGCCTGTAAATGCCGGGACAAAATAGACTTCGTTATTATCTGTAACTGATTGGGCTATTCCCTCGCTTTCAGACGCATCACCAAACAAGCCTAAACCATCTCTCAACCATTGAATTGCCGCACCAGCAACAAAAATTGACCCTTCGATGGCGTAAGTCATCTCACCATTAATACGGTATGCAATGGTTGTCAGTAATCGGTTTTTTGATTGCTTGAATGTTTGCCCTATGTTCATTAAAGCAAAACAACCTGTGCCATAGGTGGATTTAGCCATGCCAGGGCTAAAGCAGCCTTGCCCTATCAGTGCAGCTTGCTGATCGCCGGCCATTCCGCCGATGGGAATGTCTATCCCCAATACCTTCGTAGATGTGTTTCCAAAAAGATCAATATTGTCTTTTACTTCAGGTAAAACAGCCACAGGGATATTAAAGAGAGATAGCAATTCTTCATCCCAGGTTTGATTCACGATGTTATAAAGCATGGTTCTAGAAGCATTGGTCACGTCTGTCGCGTGAACCGCCCCATCGGTTAGCTTCCAGAGCAAATAGCTGTCTACGGTACCAAATGCCAGCTCACCGGATTCTGCTCGCGCCTGCGCACCAGAAACATTATCTAAAATCCAGGCTATTTTTGTGGCTGAAAAATAGGGGTCAAGCAACAAACCGGTCTTATTCGTAACGGTCGACTCATGCCCTTGCTCTTTTAGGCTATCGCATAAATCAGCTGTTCGTCGGTCTTGCCACACGATAGCGTTATAAATGGGCTTTCCAGTTTTTCTATCCCAAACAATCGTTGTTTCACGCTGATTAGTAATACCTATTACGACAGGTCTTTGTGACACCTTATTTTTCATAGGTGATTGTATTATTTGGGTACAACACTCAACAACATCATTCCATATGGCCTCTGGATTTTGTTCCACCCAGCCTTTATGGGGGTAAAACAGCTCTAATTCCTTTTGCTCTACATTGAGAACCTCACCTAACCGTGAGAATAAAATAGCCCTAGAACTGGTTGTGCCCTGATCAATGGCAATTATTGTTTGGTTACTCATCACCGCTTTCGCCTCATAAAT
>JALQUJ010000024.1 GCA_023263825.1 Porticoccus sp. | reverse complement strand
CGGACGCCGCGCTCGAGGTGCGACGATTCCACCTCCTTCGCTGCAGGCGACAAATGGTGCCCGGAGCGGGACTTGAACCCGCACGACCGTGAGGTCTGGAGATTTTAAGTCTCCTGTGTCTACCAATTCCACCACCCGGGCATTGGGTTCAGCTCCTGCTTTGCTTGCAGCAGGTTACTTTAAAGATGGAGGCGCGGGTCGGAATCGAACCGACGATGGAGGAGTTGCAGTCCACTGCATTACCACTTTGCTACCGCGCCTTTTGGAGGCAGGATTGTACCCGACAGGAATTTCAAAAAATAGTCAGAAACCCCGTATTCTTGGATAAAATTTCCTTAAACATTAGGTTAAATTAGGAAAATCAAGAAACTCGTTACCGTAACGGCCCATTCAGTCCGGGTTAACCCTTTGATTCAGCTTTTCCTGGTCAGTTTCAGGGTCGTTATCTGGTACTTTAGATAATTCAGGCCATGCTGCTTTTAGGTACACCACCATTGACCACAACGTCAAAATGGCTGCGATATAGAGTAAGCCAACACCTACCTGATCCCATACTGGATGGGCAACTGGGTCTACAGCCAGTAATACTGTGATCGCTATCATTTGAAGGGCTGTCTTTACCTTTCCGATGTAGGAAACGGCCACACTGGTACGCTTACCCAGTTCTGCCATCCACTCACGCAGTGCTGAAATAACGATTTCTCGGCTAATGATCACTAGAGCCGGCAGTGCAAAGATAACAGTGGCATGTGCTTGTAGCAGCAAAACCAGTGCTGCTGCAACGATGAGCTTATCGGCTACCGGATCTAAAAAGGCCCCAAAGGGAGTAAACTGATTCAGTTTTCTGGCTAGATAGCCATCTAGCCAATCTGTTGCAGCGGCAACACCAAAAATAGAGGCACTGGCAACATAACGCCACTCCCAGGGAAGATAAAAAATTGCAATAAAAATAGGTATCAGCGCAATTCTAAGGAGCGTCAATATATTAGGAAAGTTCCACATGATTTTTTCTACTGCTGAGTTCTACGATATCGTCCTAACAGAAAGTCCTATTACTAGGCCCTACTATTAAGAAATTCAACAAACTGTTACCAACTTACTCATTGTGAAGCCTACTGTAAATAGCTTCCGCAACTTTCTTGTTAATACCTGGGACACGCATCAATTCTGCGATGCTGGCCCGTTCCACTTCTTTCGCCCCCCCAAAAAAGCGCAATAATTCTCTTCGACGTTTTGGGCCAACACCTGCTATGCCTTCCAAGGTGGATAACCGGCGTTTTTTGTCTCTACGTTGGCGGTGCCCGGTTATGGCAAATCGATGGGCTTCGTCCCTGATATTTTGAATCAAAAGAAGTGCTGGCGATTCTGTGTCTACCGGCAACTCCTTGTATCTATTTTCATCCGCTTCGGGGTATTGATTGTCACTGGTTTGAGACTGAAGGTTTGAAGCTGACGGAACCGAGAATGGCTTTGAATTCGAGTTAGACAATAAAAGAGTTTCAAACCCAGCTTTACGGGTTTTCCCCTTAGCCACGCCAACTACATGAACCCCAACAACACCCAGTTCAGCCAATACGCTGATGGCACGCCCTAGCTGTCCTTTACCTCCATCAATTAGGAGCACATCGGGCAATTTCCCCTCACCTTTTTGCAATCGAGTGTAACGCCTTGTTAGCGCTTGCTCCATGGCTGCATAGTCGTCCCCTGCTGTGATGCCTTTTATATTTAGCCTGCGATAATCGGACTTAAGTGGACCATTGGTATCAAAAACCACGCAGGAAGCCACCGTTGCTTCTCCACTACTATGGCTAATATCAAAGCATTCCAATCGCTCTGGCAATTCTTCTAATTTAAGTAAAGCTTGCAATGATTCAAAACGTTGCAGGGTATTTTGCTTGGAGGCAATACGATTGTTGAGGTTTTGTCGTGCCGTGTTTTCAGCCAGCTCTATCCATTGTCTTCGTGTACTCCGGCCTCGATATTTGAGGTTTATCCTATGGCCTGCCAACTTGGAAATCGCATCCTCCAATAATTCACTTTCTTCGATTTTTTCATTGAGAATAATTTCTCTCGGGAAATCGCCCCGAGCGCCATCGCGTAAATAATATTGGGGAACAAAGTTAGCAAGAATCTCTGCAGCAGAGGTTGCTAGTGGGACCTTCGGATAAAAACTACGGCTGCCAAGAATCCGCCCATGTCGAATATAAAGTACATGGACACACCCCTGATCGCCTTCTTGGTAAGCTGCCAACACATCTATGTTACCGCTTCCTGATTCAACAATCTGTTCTGCCTGAATTTTACGAAGCGCTGATATTTGATCCCTAATCACACCGGCTCTTTCAAAAGCCAACTGCTGTGAAGCTTGATCCATATCCCCCTCTAATTCCCGAATTAATTTGTCACTTTTACCTTCGAGAAACATCTGGGTATGACGGACATCCCGCTGATAATCATCCGGCGTAATCAAATCCACGCAGGGACCAGTGCAACGATCAATCTGATACTGTAAACATGGTCTGGAGCGATTTTTAAAAAAGCTGTCCTCACATTGCCGAACCCTAAATATTTTTTGCAAAAACCCCATGCTCTCACGTACCGCACTGACACTGGGAAACGGACCGTAATAACTCCCCTTTCGACGTTTGCTACCCCGGTGGAATGATAACTGAGGATATTGATCCCGATCTGATAGAAATATATAGGGGTATGATTTGTCATCCCGCAACAGAATGTTAAAGGGAGGGCGATTCTGTTTTATCAGATTTTGTTCGAGCAACAGTGCTTCAATTTCTGTTTGAGTCACGGTGACATCGATATTGGCAATACGTCGGACCAATGCCTGGGTTTTTGGTGCTAAACCTGTTCTCCGAAAATAACTGGAAACACGTTTCCGCAGGTTTTTAGCTTTACCGACATAAAGCACATCACCATTCTCACCAAACATTTGATAAATGCCTGGTCTCTGTGTGAGCTGTTTTAGGAAGGTTTTATGATCAAACAACATCATGTCATTCTACACAAGAATCACTATGTGCTGTTTGCACGAATATTTTGAAAATAAACTAAATAATTTCTGAAGGATCAACCAGGCCATATTTTACTGCAGCGAGTGTAAGTTCTAAATCATTAGTGACGCTCAGCTTTTCATAAATTCTGTATTTATAGGTGTTAATTGTCTTGGGGCTAATATTCAGTATTTCCGCTACATCATTAGCTCGCTTTCCACTGGTGATTAGCTCGGCAATTTGTAATTCACGTTGAGATAAATCTGAAAGTGGCGATTTTTCATTATTGGTCATGCCACTGACGACCAACATTTGTGCTAGCTGAGGACTGACGTAGATCTTGCCTGCTAAAATGGTCTCAACAGCTGTTTCAATTTCTTCTGTATCAGCATTTTTATTGATGCAACCGTAAGCTCCAGCTTTTAACAGTGTTGCAGGATAAATTTTATCATTAAATGCACTAACGACAATGACTTTAGTTTCTGGCTGTCTGGCAAGTATTCTATGAGTAGCTTCTAGCCCACCAATGCCAGGCATACGAATATCCATAAAGACAATATCAGGCGATAGGTCCTTAACCAGAGAAATGGCTTCTTCTCCACTACTGGCCTGCCCAACTAGAGTAATATCTGGCACATCAGTTAATAACCGGCAAATTCCGACCCGTATCAAGTCATGATCATCTACGACCACTACGGTTTTGAGCTGTTGTCGTACGCTCATTGTTGCAATCTTTCCTAACGTTTCAGACAAATTAACGTTCATGCCAAAGAATGGCTGCTATTTGACTTTATTTGCCCTAGCCTATCACCGGTTACTCCGCTTAGCTATTTACAATACACTCGGGGTTCAATTTCTAACGAAACCCCAAACTTATCAAGTACCGAGGCCTGAATATCACCGGCAAGGGATAATAAGTCCTTTCCCGTCCCATGGTAGTTCACTAGAACCAGTGCTTGGTGGTCATGCACCCCGACACCAGAACTTGTTATTCCTTTCCAACCCGCTTGTTCAACCAACCAACCAGCCGCTAGTTTTTTACGGCCATCGGCCTGTTCGTAACTCACGAGACCGGGATACTTTTGCTTCAGTGTTTCTACCTGTTCAGAACTGATTACCGGGTTTTTAAAAAAGCTGCCTGCATTGGGAATTTCTGTGGGATCGGGCAATTTGGAACGACGAATAGCACAAACAGCATCTGACACTTGTTGGGGAGTTACCTCAGCCAGTGTTTTCGCCTTTAAATACTGTTGTAACGCTGGGTATTCCAAGCACAAATTTACCTTAGCGGAAAGTTTCAGGTTTACGGTGGTAATCACATATTGGTCGCGACCGGCCCCTTTAAAAAAGCTGTCCCGATAGCCAAACTCGCAATCTTCTAATGTCATGGTAATTGATTGACCACTAGACAACTCAATCGTTTCAAGAGAATGGAAACGATCACTCAACTCAACGCCATAGGCGCCAATATTTTGTATGGGCGCTGCACCAGCAAGACCGGGAATTAAAGATAAATTTTCCAATCCATACCAACCTTGTTGAAGGGTATAGAGCACCAGCTGATGCCAATCTTCTCCTGCACCAACTCTGATAAGTTTTTCGGCTTGATTGGGCTCTGAAATCAGTTCTATACCAGAAATGGCAATATAGATTACCAGGCCTGCTAGATCACTGGCTAATACTACGTTGCTGCCACCGCCTAATAAGGTAATGGGTAACTGTTTTTGCCTGGCCCAGGCCAGGGCTTCTTGTAATTCACTTTCAGAGGAAACCTTGCAGAAATATTCAGCTGTAGAGGGCAATGCCAGCGTATTATATTTGAGCAGTGGCACCTGCTGTTGAACGCTGAGCATCAGGAGAGTTGTTCACGGAGGTGAACTAGCAACCCTTGTGCTGCATCTTCAACCAGATCTAATACCTGCTCAAAGCCTTCCCTACCACCGGAATATGGATCAGGTACTTCTTCTAAATCACTGGAGCCGTATTCTAAAAATAATTCAAGGCGGCCACTAAACTCTGGAAGAGCCATCGCCTTAAGATCCCACAAATTTTGCTTATCCATGGCCAAAATATAATCAAACTCTAGGAAATCCTCAGGTCTTACTTGACGTGCAACTAAACGAGAGAGGTCGTGATTTCGAGACAATGCTGCTTCTCTGGCCCTTGGATCGGGGGATTTACCAATATGCCAATCGCCGGTCCCTGCGGAATCGACCATAATCAACTCTTGTAAGCCGGCATCAGCAATCATTTTCTCAAAAATGCCATGGGCCGTGGGTGAACGACAAATATTGCCAAGGCATACAAATAAAATCTTCACTGGCACGTTTACTGTTCTCCCCTCACCAGACTTATCACTCTTAGTAAATCCTCTTCTGTATCCACACCACCGGGTACCATCGTTTTAGCCTCAGCCACATGAATGCGTTCACCGTTCCACATAAAACGAAGTTGCTCCAGGCACTCCAGCGCTTCAATGGGTGCCATAGGCCAATGAATAA
Organism: Porticoccus sp.; assembly: GCA_023263825.1. Classification (GTDB taxonomy): domain Bacteria; phylum Pseudomonadota; class Gammaproteobacteria; order Pseudomonadales; family Porticoccaceae; genus Porticoccus. Next base: position 8,419 of record JALQUJ010000024.1, on the reverse strand, counting down.
AAGCGTTGAGCATGGCAACCCGATAACCATAAATACCAATATGTCTCATGGGATTTAAGATTTCATACATCGCGGCAACCTGATCCTGCTTTACATAATCCCTAGGCCAGGGAATAGGCGCACGACTAAAATATAGCGCCATCCCAATGCTATCTGTCACCACTTTTACAATATTGGGATTACTAAAATCCTCATCAGTTTCTATGGGTTCACACAATGTTGAAATACCCGCTTGTGAATGCTGGGCTAAATTTTCTGCCACCTGATCGATCACTTCAGGTGGTATCAAAGGTTCATCACCCTGCACATTCACCACGATATGATCTTTGGAAAAACCATAATACTCTGAAACTTCCTGTAATCGATCAGTACCGGATTGGTGGTCTACTGAGGTCATACACACCTCACCTCCAAACCCTTTCACTTCATCAAAAACACGTTGGTCATCAGTAGCAACAATCACCTGGGTCGCCTGACTCTTTTGAGCTTGCTGGTAAACTCGTTGGATCATGGATATACCAGCGATATCTTTTAAAGGTTTACCCGGTAACCGTGTAGAAGCAAAACGGGCGGGAATAACGACAGTAAAATCCATAATTTTGTAACAACCTCAATCGGGGCTATATTAGCCAGATCTATATTCCATAAGCTTTTTTCCAAGCTCATCAAGAAATGACTCATCTGGCTGGGCACTCACTTCAAGTACCCAGATATTGTCATTTTTCAGCTCTGTACATTTTACAGCGTCTTTTGCAGTAATGATCACGGGTAGATCATCTTCAAAGATAAATTCGTTACCATTAAAACCATGATGATCAGGCCAAGCGTGGAGTTCCACTTCAAAACCCACTTGCTCCAGGGATTGTACAAATCGTTGAGGATTGCCAATACCTGCAACTGCATGGACTTTGTAGCCAGCCTTCCAATCATTTTGCTTAGTAATACCAGTGGTCACATAAATAACACCACCTGACGACAAGTGTCTCAGTAGAGTTGGGACAATAGATAGCTTATGACTTGCTTTAAGTGAATTATCGGTGCTGGATACATTGGATATCACAAAGTCTACATCCATCAAGCGACTGACTGGCTCACGCAATGGGCCTGCTGGTAGGCACTGGCCATTACCAAATGACCGCAGAGCATCCACTAACACAATCTCTATATCTCTTGGTAAACGATAATGTTGGAGACCATCGTCACTTAATATCAAGTCACAATCAGTCTGCTCAAGTAATGACTTTGCTGCCCGGTAGCGATCTGGGTCGACCATGACAGGACAGTATTTTGATAACAACAATGGTTCGTCTCCCGCCTCTCCAGCAGAGGATTCTGTTGATACAAAATAGGGATATTGAGAGGCCCTTTCACCATGACCACAGCCACCATAACCACGACTTACAACACCGGGCCTGTATCCCTGCTGTTGAAGCCATTGAATCAGGGTAGTTAACAATGGTGTTTTGCCTGTACCACCAACACTGATATTGCCCACGACAATAACAGGGACATTCAGCTTTGGGTTAGCCACACAGTATTTAATATAAGCCTTTCGTAAATAGGCGATACAACGAAAAACCCAGGATAGCGGCAATAATAGTAAAGCCCAGCTAACTTTCTTATACCACGCCTTTTCTAGTGATTGAGAAAAACTCATGGATTTATTCTGGAGCCTTATGAAGGCTCTTCTGACCTATTGGTAAACTGTTTGCTATGAAGCTGAGTGTAGCGCCCATTTAGTGCCAACAACTGCTGGTGGTCACCTTGCTCTACTATTTTTCCTTTATCCATAACTAAAATACGATCTGCATTTTCAATGGTACTTAACCGGTGAGCAATGACAAAAGTAGTTCGCCCCTGCATCACTTCCTCTAACGCATCCTGGATATGACGCTCAGATTCAGTATCCAATGCTGAAGTTGCTTCATCAAGAATCAGAATAGGCGCATTTTTTAACAGTGCTCGAGCTATGGCCAAGCGCTGGCGCTGCCCTCCGGATAACATAACACCCTCATCACCAATGACGGTGTTAAACCCTTCTGGTAATTCTTCAATAAATTCCAGTGCATGGGCGGCCTTAGCTGCTGTATGAACCTGCTCCTCAGAACATTCAGCAAGTGCCCCATAGGCTATATTGTTATACACCGTATCATTAAATAAAGTGACATTTTGTGAGACCAAAGCAATATGACTGCGGAGGTTATCCAGCTTATAGTCATTTACATCCGTACCATCCAGTAGGATTTCCCCCTCACTATGATTGTAAAAGCGGGGAATTAAACTAACTAACGTAGTCTTCCCACTACCCGATTGGCCAACGAGAGCGATTGTTTGTCCAGCTGGCACATCAAGGCTAATACTATTAAGAACATTTCCAGCCTCTGGTGAGTACGTAAAACAAACGTTTTTAAACTGAAAATGACCATCTACTTCTTTCTTCTGAAAAGTTCCTTCGTCAGGCTCATCCATCTCATCTAGCGTCGAGAAAAGTGTTCCTGCTGCTGCAACACCTTTTTGAATGTCACTATTTACCTCAGACAATTGACGAATCGGTTTTGCTAGTAGTGCAGCAGAGGCTAAAAATTGCACGAACTGACCACCGCTCATCTGGGCAAGTACCATTGGATCAAGAGCCAACCACATCAAAGATGATAAGGCCATAGCAACTAACATCTGAATTACTGGTGAGCTTATTCCTTCAGCAACAGCCATTTTCATATGTTGCCGGCGAGTATATTTACTAGCATCATGCATTCTTTTTTGTTCATAGTGAACACCACCAAAAAGGTGCATTTCTCTATAACCACTAACTACTTCTTGGGCAACATGTGTCACATCACCTATAGACGATTGAATCCGGCGGCTTAATAAACGAAAACGTTTACTTACAGTAACAACTACAATACCAATTACTGGCAGCACTACCATGAAAATTGCCGCCAAACGCCAATTTATATAAAATAAATAGCTAATTAGCCCTATAACTAGAGCACCTTCACGTATGATAATTTTTAGAGAGCTTGTTGCTGCACGAGTAACCTGTGTGACATGAAATGTAACCCTAGACACTAGGTGTCCCGACATACTCACATCGAAATAACTACTAGGTAGTCGTGTATATTTATTAAATATCTCTGTCCGCAAGCTGTGAACTAAAACTTGCGCTACATAGGTCATACAATAACCGCCCACAAAAAACCCAATACCCCGAGTAGCCGCAATAAAAAACATCATTACAGGAATGATCCACCGACTTTCAAGCACGGCATTTTCGCCCCCTATCCAAGAAGCTAGCTCTGCGGTAAAACCCTTACTACTATCAAGAATTGATTTAGATTCTGTGACCTCTTCACCAGAAAGAGTGGTAATGGCATTAATGGTGTAGCCAAACAGGTCAACAAAGGCTATTTCCATCATGGAAAACAGAACTAAACCCAAGATGCTTAGAAGAAAAATCCCCCAGTAGAGGCGAAGGTAAGATATCAGCCTAATATATAGCTGCAACCCGGACATTTGCGGATGGTCGGGATCGGGGACTGGCTGCGCCACTATTGCTCCTCAGGATTCTTGGTCGGGCTGTTTTGTGGTTATTTTTAAGTCTACGAAGCCTATTTTACCTGCCGCATCCATCGCTGTAACTACCGATTGATGAGATAATGTGTAATGCCCCCAAAAAACACCATAAATCACACCATACAACAAGCAGGCTAAGCCCCTATATAAGACCCTATATAAGCCCATAAAACTGATAACATAGAGTACGAAACCAGCAATGGCAGGCAGTAACAACCAAATAGAATCAGGTAAGTCTGGCCAAAAGCCAACAAAGAAGATACCTAAGGAAAAACTGAATAACATCAATACACGGGACATCCTTGTCTCCGATTAAAAATACATAACCCATGTCCTACCAAAATAGATTTTATGGATAAAAAAGGTTTACCCAATCCCCAATGGGGCATAGAACATGTTAAGTTTCTTTTGCGCCAGATTACATAACGCGAGTTTGGGACTTGGCGAATTAAACGTTATCCACCAAAATAGCACAAATTTTTGCACCTGATTTTGGCTTTACCTATGCGTAAGAATAATAAAAATGGACCAAAAATAGGGCTTGTACTTTCAGGCGGTGGAGCACGTGCAGCTTATCAAGTTGGCGTACTTAAAGCTGTAGCAGAAACGTTACCAAAGGAAACCAGCAACCCGTTTCCTATTATCTGTGGTACCTCTGCCGGTGCCATTAACACGCTGGCCATTGCAGGTCGTGCAGGTCCTTTTCGATTAAGAATAAAAAAACTAGAAGCTATATGGCGGCAACTGGACGCTGAAAAAATCTATCGAACCGACTTCTTCGGTGTCCTCAAAAACAGCCTGAACATGTTGTTTTCTTTCTTTAACAGTGGTTATGCCCTTGGAAAACCTAAAGCACTGCTGGATAACACGCCATTGCGTCACTTACTAGAAAACTATGTTCGTTTTCGCCACATTGATGAAGCCATAGCTGCTGGAGAACTGGATGCGGCAAGTATTACAGCCGTTAGCTATAGCACAGGTAAATCAGTTACTTTTTTTCAAGGTGCCGATGATATTCAACCCTGGGAGCGATCCAGACGTGTAGGTGTTCGCACGCAACTTACTATAGACCACTTAATGGCCTCCTCTGCTATACCTATGATGTTTCCTGCTATGCATATTGGTGAACGTTATTTTGGTGATGGTGCTGTAAGGCAACTGAAACCTATTAGCCCAGCACTACACCTTGGCGCAGAAAAAGTATTTGTCATTGGTGTCAGTGACACCTCTTCCCATAATAGCCAGCAACCACTAATAAAACATTCTCCCTCTATCGCTCAGATTATTGGCCACCTGTTCAACAGCGCCTTTATAGACAGTATTGAAAGTGATTTAGAAACCCTACAAAAAATTAACCGCCTGTCTGAGCAGATGTCAATATCAGAACGAAGAAAGAAAGGCGTAAGCGATCTTAAACCTGTGGAATTTTTAGCTATTTTGCCTTCTCAGCCTATTGATAAGCTAGCTAGCGACCATCTCAAAGAACTACCTAGAAGCATCAAATTATTTCTTAAACTAACTGGTGCAACAGCTCGTGGTGGTGGTGTAAGTGCAGCAAGCTACTTAATGTTCTCCAGGGGTTTCTGCCGAAAACTATTAGATTTAGGCTATCAAGATGGATTGGCACAAAAAGACGCCATTATTGAGTTTTTTGAATCCGAAAAGAGCTAATACCGATTTTGCCTATTGATTTGAAACTCTCAACTTGTAAGATGTGTCTTAATTGAGGAATGACGTGCCTTTATATAAAGGTTTTGAAGCTGATTTATCAACCCAATGCATTAACTGCATGTGTTGAAGAACTAAACTGTTGAAGAACTAAACTAAAGAGGAAATTGAAACAATGGCCTACGATAAAGCGATTGTCTCCACAGCACTGGATCCGGCTGCCGTTAAAGTCTTGCGTAACACCTACACATTATTAGCTATGACCCTGGCTTTCAGTGCATTGATGAGTGTAGTAGCGATAGTGGTCAATGCTCCCTTCATGGGACTTTGGATGCTTTTACCCTATATTGGCTGCCTATGGATGGTAGAAAAGAACAAAAATAGTACAGCAGGCCTATTTTGGGTGTTTGCTCTTACTGGTTGGCTTGGCTTTACGCTAGGCCCAATTATTAATGCCTACCTTGTCACTTCTGGATCTGAAACTGTTTTAACAGCACTAGGTGGAACAGCTTTGATTTTCTTTGCCACCTCAGGTTATGTTCTTGTTACCCGTAAAGAGCTCTCATTTATGAGCGGCTTCCTAATGACAGGTATCCTGGTAGCCTTTGTTGCGGCCATTGCCAACGTATTCCTACAGATTCAAGGATTATCACTGGTGCTCTCCTGTGTCTTCCTACTGTTATCTTCGGGCATCATTATGTGGCAAACCAGCGCCATTATTCATGGTGGTGAGCGAAATTACATCTCTGCAACAGTGACCCTATATGTCATGCTGTATAACATTTTTTCCAGTTTACTGGCACTGATTGGTATGTCTGACGACTAATCAAAAGTGTGACACCACCCTACTCCAATAACCACTTAGATAATCTTGCTGCCTGGTCTGAAACAACAGCCAGGCAGCTTGCTATTGAAGAGAATATAGAACTCTCAGACGAACATCTGGAAATCCTGCATGTGGCGCGCCAGTTTTACGCAGATTATGGGTTTTCTCCATCTATGCGCCCACTAATCAAATCTGTTGCAGCCCAGCTGGACATTAGTAAAGGTCGCAGTATCTACTTAATGCAGCTCTTCCCCCCTAGCCCAGCCCGCATCGCCGCTAAACTTGCAGGTCTGCCCAAGCCCAAGAACTGTTTATAAATAAAAAGAACTATTGGTAATAAATATTCCCTACTACATACCAATATCCGATCATTCTGTTCTAGGCCAAACTTTTCCATAATGATACAAACCAAAGCTAACACGACTTAAAGGGATAAATATGTCAGATACCACCAAGCTATCACAAGAAACCTGCGAAGCCTGTAAGTCCGATGCGCCCAGAATAACAGATCAAGAATTACCTGTACTCATGAAGGAAACGCCCAACTGGTACACCAAGAATAGGGATGATGTATTACAACTTGAAAGACAATACGATTTTAAAAACTTTGTAGACGCTTTGGCATTTGCTAAGCGTGTTGGTGAATTAGCTGAAGAGGCTAATCATCACCCAGCCATTCTTGTTGAGTGGGGCAAAGTCACTGTTACATGGTGGACCCATAAAATTGGTGGCTTACACCGCAATGATTTCATCATGGCAGTAAAAACAGATTTACTTACGTAGGCCTAAAATCAGATTATTTAGCTCCACACTATAAAAAAGCTGGCTATGTACGCCAGCTTTTTATGCACGATTGGCTAAGTAAAACACTGACCTCATGGTGCCCACTTGGTAAAACTATTAGCACTGTTCTCAGCACCAATTAATAATCCATTGGAAGAATTTTCTATCCCAGCACGCAACAATTTTTGGTGCCTATCGATAACAGAATTCAACAACCCTTCCTGACGTTTTGTCACTTCCACATACAGAACATGCTTTCCTGAGCGAGTGTCTGCTCAAAACGCTTGATGTGAATATTAGGCTCCTGAATACCCCACATGCCACCTTCCCAGGTAATAAAACCCATAACAACCACGGCAAGAAAAATAAAAGGTGCCCAGCCAACTGTCGCTGCCACACCTGTATATTGGGCAACACATAGGACGAATACCGCACATAAAAATCCAAACATGGCGGCTATCGTTGTTGAATGCACAACATCCTTTTTCATAAATGAAGGGACGTGGTGTAAATGGTGCGCCTCAACACCAGCATCATCCCTACTTAACACATGAATTTGCGGTGTTGTTACACCGTTTTCTTCTAATTCTTTTTCAATGACTTCCAGATCATCAAGATCGTCGCAATATAATAATGCCGTCTCATAAACTACCCTCACGATATGGTTATTAAGGCATAAAGCCCAGCCTATACCTCAGGGACTCTCTACATCAGGGAATGCCCACGTTGTAAATGATCCCTGCCACAATAGTCAGTTGAACGACTGAATAAGTCTTGATTTCATCAACATGATTAAAAGTATAGACGCTGGAGAATGACAACTACGAGAAATGTAAAAATTATATATATCAAATAGTTATATTCGACATAGACACTAGATATGCTAAATCTATAAATAGACTTAACCCAAATGAACTAATACCTTGCGTGTCGCCATATGATGGCGATGCTCCCATAAAAAAATGCCCTGCCATGTACCTAATGCCAATTGACCATGAAGAATAGGCACCAAGAGAGAAACTGCAGTTAATGCAGATTTAATATGGGCTGGCATATCATCTGGGCCTTCCAACGTATGGGTATATAAACTGTCATTTTCAGGCACTAAACGGTTTAACCAATTTTCCAGATCCACCCTCGCTGAAGGATCATAATTTTCCTGAATCAGTAAACTGGCTGAGGTATGTTGGATATATAGGGTACACAGACCCTCCTCAATCGCAGTTTCACTGACCACAGTTTTCACTGGTGCCGTAATATCGTGTAACCCTTGATGAAAAACTGGCACATCAATTTCTTTTATCACTGTTTCTTATACCCCGACATATTTTGCTCTTTTTTCCCTCTATTTCATGGCCGATAACTTCTGCCAGGAAGAACCATTTATCCTAAAAATGATCTACATTAACAATATAGACGTAATGATAATAACCTTAAAATTAATAGGTTATGCACAGGTTTAGGTATTAACTCAAACCTGAAGTAAATAGTGAGGTAGTCATGAACTATAAATTAGGCCATAGGGGAAATGACAAAAGAAGCCAGAATGCAGTAAATCAAAGCAGAACC
>JALQUJ010000004.1 GCA_023263825.1 Porticoccus sp. | reverse complement strand
TATTACAATATTTGAAAAAACATTTGTTCGTAATTTTATTCATATTCAAGATGTTGCAAATGTTTTTGATTATATGATTGATAACTATGATAAACATAAAGGTGAAGTATTTAATGTAGGATTATCAGATGAAATAGTTCTTGAAGCACAAACAAGTACAACTAATTACACTATAACAGCAACATATAACGGGGTGTCTCATAGCACTGGCCCAGTAAATCAGAGCGGCACTTTGACATTTAACAAGTAATTCTCAACAGTGGCTGGATCAATTTCTGAACCAACTTGACGTGCTTCGTTACTGGCAACATCTAATGTGCTAAAGAAGTCTACGCCTTCACCGACATACTCATAACGCCATTGAATTAAACACTAAAAAAATCGTCAACTTTCTCGGTAACAACGGCATCAATACTGATGAAATCACTCTTTCTTCTCCTGCAATAACAGATAAATCTGCACAACAGTATGGCAATAATGAACGTACGAGAAAGGAAACCGTTGACAATATAACACTGGAAAACGTTAGAAGAAGTAAACCCGAACCTGTTATATATGGAGCTACAACAGATTCAAGTCAGGCATTATTTTTTTATGTATTACTTCATACCACTCATCAAACCACGTACAGCTGCGGGAATATCTGCTGGCAAGAAAACTAACTTTGAGTTGTCTGAATCTGCCATTTCATGCATAGCCTCTACATACTTTTCACCTAACAGGTACACGGCTGGTAACTCCTTGTCCTGAATACCTTGTGTAACTTTTTCGATTGCCTCTTGAGTTGCTGTGGCCAAAACCACTTTAGCCTCTGCATCACGTCGGGATGCTTCTAAACGACCATCTGCTTCGAGAATTGCAGCAGTTTTTTCACCGTCGGCTCGTGTTACTGTGGCACGACGTTCACGTTCTGCCGCAGCCTGTTCTTCCATGGCTTTTTGCATGGTGCCCGAGGGGTTAATATCCTGAATTTCAACTGTTTTTAAGGTAATACCCCAATCAGCAATATCATCTGAAATAGAGGTCTTAAGTCTTGCCTTAATTTGATCTCTGGATGACAAGGCATCATCCAGTTTCATTTCACCCACAATTGAACGTAGGGATGTTTGTACCAAAGTACGAATAGCTAGCTCATAATCTTCAACACCATAAACAGCTTTTTCTGGTGACACGATATTGATGTAGGCAACGGCATTGGCAATGATGACTACGTTATCCAGAGTAATGACTTCCTGAGAGGGTATATCCAATACAATATCTTTCGTGGTTACTTTATAGGCTACGTTATCAATATAGGGGATGATGAATTTCAAACCCGGGGTTAGTGACACATGATATTTACCTAGTCGCTGTACAACCCATTTGTAACCTTGTGGAACCTGCCTGACACCTTTGGCCAGTGTAATTAGGCAAAATACTAGTATTGCTATGCCTATAATTGGACCTTCCATAAAATATACTCCCTAAATGTAATTAGCTTAACTTGACAACAATTAATGTATTGCCAGAAATTTCTTTGATATGCACTCGATCACCCAGTGCTACATCACTTTCTGTCATAAAATCCCACTCGTCATCCCCGAGCAATGGCGTTGCAAAACGTACTTTTCCACGGCTATTCTCAGTCGGTACTTTTAGGACCTGCCCCGACTCACCAATGGCTGCTTCTCGGGCAATACCTGCTGTTTTTTTATCGACCATTTTGGGCTTTAAAAACTTAAACCAAAGAACAGTAAAAGTAACTGATGCGACTGCCCAAAAAATAATTTGAGCAGTAAAGCTTATATCGACAACGGCAGTAAGAAGCCCCGTCACTAATGCCCCCAAGCCAAACCAAAAAATGGTAAAACTTGGGATAAAAATTTCGAAAAGCATCAGGGCAATTCCCAGTACCAACCAATGCCAATAGGCCATTTCAAATTCCATCAATGTTCTCCGTCCAGTTTATCTTTTTCTTCACAACTGCCTGCATTTGGTAGCAATTTTAGTATATGAAGAATTAGTGGCAGCATCAGGCATAAACCCAAAATGATAAGTAATAGTTCATCTGTACCGCCATCGTCTATAAACCCCATAACACCAATGGCTGCTATTATGGCACCCAATAGATCTAAAACAAAAAGGCCTAAGGGCCACTTCTTTATTTCTTTCATAAGGAAAAACCGCCTACAGCACTATACAAGATTTCTAAGCTTTAACTCTGCTGGATAAGGGTGCATATACCAAGACTGCTCAATATATTCATTAGGTGATTTTCGAAAATGATGTAGAAACAGCGTTAACGGAACAATTAGAGGAATCTCACCTTGATGATAACGTTTTATCACTTCAACAAGTTCTTTTTTATCATCAGCATCTAATTGTTTTTTTAAGTACCCCTGAATATGCTGCAACACATTCACATGATTCTTCCTGGTAGCAACCTTTTTAAGGGTTTGCATAGCTAACGATATATATTCTTCTGCAATTTGTTGCAGGTTTTCTTTATTGGCTAGTGCCGCTATTTTGCCTAATTGCCGGCTTTGATTTTGATTATGGCTCATATAAATCAGCTTATGCCTTGCATGAAAATCTGTGAGCTTTTGAACCGTTAAGGAATCAGAATGTTCTGTGCGCCAACGGTGATAAATAAATACCCGCTGAATAAAATTTTCCCTTAAATTTGGATCACCCAAACGGCCTTCTTCTTCAATAGGCAGCAGGGGGAATTTCTTCATAATTTCTGCAGCAAAAATTCCACTTCCAACGGGGTCTGGCATGTTTTTTTGATTATAAATTTTCACTCGCTCCATACCACAACTGGGCGATGCACGTTTCAATATGTATCCAGAAAATTGACTGATTTGCTTAAAGCTAGACTGACTGTAGCTGACAAGTTCTTCCGTAACATCCAGACTACTATCTCTGCTACCCACCGCTCTAACACCCTGATCAGAAGCAATGAGACGAATAGCAGGCCTGGGTGTACCAAGACCTATGCCTACTTCAGGGCAAAAAGAATGAAAAGTGAAATATTGAGATAAGGTGCCATTAATATAGGCATCACGTTTGTGACCGCCATTATGACGTACTTGCTCCCCCATTAAACAGGCACTGATTCCAACGGGAATGCTATTCACGGGCTTGACTATGGAGTTATCTATCTCATTATCCATAACACCACCTGATGACAGTTTCGTAAAAAAACATGACGAGCCCTTTAAAACCTTTATATCAAATATCTTTAAAACCAGACTGAAAAGCCCAAGAAACTCAAATTTAGTATAAAGAAAGAAATAATGCGAACAATACCGAAGAAATCAAAAAGATAGGGGTTAGTGTGGATGGCCCATAGCTAGAGCTCCATTGCCATCATAATGGCATCTTCTGGCCCACTTTCAGTTTGATAATAATTTGCTCGAATGCAAATTTCTACAAAGCCTACACTGTCATAGAGTTGTATGGCCGTGTCGTTCGATGCCCTTACTTCAAGAAAAAGTCGTTTTGCCTTTTTGGTAACGGTATTGACCAATTCATCAAGTAATTCACGACCGTACCCTTTCCCTTGGAAATCTGGTGCAATCGCAATATTGAGTATCTCTGCTTCGTCGACGATAACATGATAGATCGCATAGCCAATAATCTGCCCATTCAGTATTAGTGATAAACAACTGTGTTTAGCGTGACTGTCGACAAATTGACTATCTCGCCAGGGGTGCGGGGTCACCTGCTGCTCAATTTGATTAATCTCGGGAATATCATCAATGTCCATTGGACGGATTACGGCATTGGTTCTCAAGGCTGTTCAGCCAGATGTCGAATGGTTTGCCAAGTTTCTGCCTTCAAGTCAGGTTCTTCTATCATTTCCTGCAAGCCTCTAACCATAATAATTCGGGCACCACCTGCAATTTCTTCAATACGACCTAACAAATCAACGTAGGGTTTATTCTCAGCTGAGAATAACTCTGATGGTTGCCCCCCCATTAACAGTACCCAAAGCACACCATACTTTCTAATTCGAGCATCCAGAAACACCGACAACATGTCTTTGGCACCTGACTCACTCTGATTCCCATTCTCACCAACAGCATGATCTAATGGCCAATCAAGTAACTCAGGTGCTGGTAAATCATTTGGTAATCGCCCTATGGCCTTAAGAATATTACTTAACAGAACATTCTGCTCATAACTTGGTTGCTCACCAGGAATCAATTGATTAAACACCAACATGTCGTCACAGGGGTGCCAGCATGCAATCCTACACTTCAATTCAACGGTATTAGGTTTGGATTTATCAACAACAGTTATTGAATGATCGGAGGTATCGAACTCTAAATTAGGTGTTCTATCTGCGTTATCACCCACCAATTCAAGCATACTTGCGACCCGAACCTGATGGCCTGAACTGGAAAAAGCCGCATTAGACGAGTCACTCTGGGTTGTATCGGTACCTTTTTCAGGTTCAGTTGTTTCAACTGAAACACCACTTGATAGAGAATGAAAGGGCAACGCAGCCGACTCTTCTCCTTTAGGAATGTATTGCACAATACCTAAAGTGGAAAGATACCAGCTGCGCCGCTCAGGTGTCATAGTCATTAATTCTCAAGAGTGCTTCTTATTACACCTACACACCATCTAACTGGGGATGCAAACGGTCTGGGTTTTCAATCAAGTTAAGTGCATGTAAATAAGCCTTAACACTGGCTACCAGAATATCAGTATCAGCGCCTTGCCCATTAACAATACGACCACCCTTTTCCAGCCTGACCGTTACTTCGCCCTGAGAGTCAGTGCCCGCAGTAACCGCATTAACTGAGTATAGCTTTAACTCAGTATCGCTCTTAGCCAATTTCTCAATGGCTTTAAATGCAGCATCTACTGGACCATCTCCTTCCGATGCTGAACGATAGGACTCCCCTTTGTAACTTAAGGTAAGATCAGCACTCGGTAGTTGCCCTGATTTTGAAATGACTTCCAAATTTTCAAGGGTAATCTGGTCACCATTGGATTCATGTAACTGAATTTCTGAAACCAATGCTTGAAGGTCTTCATCGTAGATTTCACGTTTCTTATCAGCCAAATCTTTAAAACGGACAAAGGCTTCATTGAGCTCTTCTTTGCTTTCAAAGTGGGTGCCCAGCTCTTCTAACCTAGCAGCAAAAGCTGCTCGCCCTGATAACTTGCCCAGCACAATTTTATTAGTGCTCCAACCTACATCTTGAGCCCGCATGATTTCATAGGTTTCACGATGTTTCAGTATGCCATCCTGATGGATACCGGATTCATGGGCAAAAGCATTGGCACCAACAATGGCCTTATTAGGCTGTACGGGAAAGCCCGTAATACTGGAAACCAATCGGGATGTAGAAGCAATTTGAGTCGTATCTATTTTGGTTTCAACAGGAATAATATCTTTCCTTGTTCTAACCGCCATGACGACTTCTTCCAGTGCAGCATTACCTGCACGTTCACCCAAGCCGTTAATGGTACATTCAACTTGACGAGCACCCTTCATAACCGCAGCCAATGAATTGGATACCGCTAAACCCAAGTCATTGTGACAATGTACGGAAAAAATTGCTTTATCTGCATTGGGGATATTTTGAATAAGGCGGCCAATGGTCTCTGCATACTCTTCCGGAAAACCATAACCAACCGTATCCGGTAAATTAATGGTCCCAGCTCCGGCATCAATGACGGCTTCGATAATTCGACACATATAGTCAAATTCTGACCGGCTTGCATCTTCCAGAGAGAACTCGACATCATCAATCAGATTACGGGCTAGCTTAACGGCTGATACCGCCTGCTCTACCACTTGATCAGGCGACATTTGCAGCTTGTATTGCATATGAATAGGTGATGTAG
>JALQUJ010000203.1 GCA_023263825.1 Porticoccus sp. | reverse complement strand
TGTGATGACTGGCTTTATCTATCCTATGCAGGGAATGTGGAAATGGGGCGGTGGTTTCCTTGATGCCGCAGGTTTCCAAGACTTTGCTGGATCAGGTGTTGTGCATATGTGTGGTGCGGCAGCAGCATTAGCTGGCGTTATCTTACTCGGAGCACGTAAAGGTAAGTACACAGCAGATGGTCGTGTTAACGCGATCCCTGGTGCCAACATGCCTCTGGCTGCTATTGGTATGTTTATCCTTTGGATGGGCTGGTTTGGTTTCAATGGTGGTTCCGAACTGAAAGTGTCTGATATTGGTGAAGCGAATGCCGTAGCAGATATCTTTGTTAATACTAATGCCGCTGCATGTGGTGGTTTAATTGCTGCATTAATCGTTTCGCATTTAGTGTTTGGTAAAGCGGATTTAACCATGGCTGTAAATGGCGCGTTAGCAGGTTTAGTTGCTATTACTGCTGAACCCCTAAATTGGGGTGGTACTGGTGCAACACTGATTGGTGCCGCCGGTGGTATTTTGGTTGTGTTCTCTGTAATCACATTGGATAAGTTTAAGATTGATGACCCTGTTGGTGCTATCTCAGTTCACGGTGTTGTTGGTATTTGGGGTCTGCTGGCAGTTTGCCTGTCTGGCAACGAAGACGCTACACTGATCGGTCAGTTGACTGGTATTGGCGTGATTTTCGCTTGGACCTTCATTACCAGCTTTATTGCCTGGTTCATTATTAAGCAGGTTATGGGCATCCGTGTTGGTGAGCAGGATGAGTATGAAGGTGTTGATGCATCTGAGTGCGGTATCGAAGCTTATCCTGAGTTCACCAGCGTGAAGTAATATTTTTCACCAGTAAATTTCTTCTCTTTGAGGGAGATGGCCTAAAAGCCATCTCCCTTTTTTATCTGCTGATTTTAACTAAATTAAATTTCGGATCTTGGTTAATGAAAAAAACCGGGGTGCAATTTATTAACGGAACGTGTATCTTTTCCATCATTAGATTCGGAGCCTGTTGAAGGCTTATGCTCAAATAAAAGTGAGATTAAGCAAGGTAGTCATATGAAGCTTATTACAGCGGTTGTAAAACCCTTTAAATTAGATGATGTTCGTGAAGCCCTAGCGGATGTAGGTGTTCAGGGTATCACTGTTTCTGAAGTAAAAGGTTTTGGGCGTCAAAAAGGTCACACTGAGCTATATCGTGGGGCAGAGTATGTGGTGGATTTTCTACCGAAAGTGAAATTGGAAATAGCTATTGATGATGCCCAGGTAGATGCTGTAGTAGAGTCAATTACCAAATCAGCCCAAACGGGAAAAATTGGTGATGGAAAAATCTTTATTACTAGCCTTGAAGAAGTGATCCGTATTCGTACTGGCGAAACCGGAAGTGACGCTGTATAAGTTTTAACAGCCAGCCAATTTTTGGTGTAGCTGGTAGCACTGTTCTAGAAAGTCTTTACACATCACAATATCATTGAAAACACTTTCTTCCACAATCATTATGTGGGGGAAAGATGTTTTTAGTGTCTCTACAAAGATTCCATTTCCAGCATTTTTTTGTATTCCACTCATATCATAAATAGGTGTCGAACCTGCTCCGCAGCTGGGTGATCGCGCCTTGACTATATAGGCACACATCTTATAGCCGAAATTTTTAACTAGGTGTTGCGATGTATGGTTTAAAGTTTGAGTGACATTTAGTGTTTTTTCTTCAACGCCCAACGCCTGAATACCTTCCGATGTTTTTACTAACTGTACGGGTGGGCGTGGTACGCCAAGGTGTGCTTCAGCTTCAGGGCAAATTGCTTGAAAATTGAGCCAGGGTGCTAATTCTTGCTGAATCAATTGGTGGAATTTATTGCCACCATCATAGCGTACATTTTGTCCTGTTAAGCAGGCACTGATACCAACCACAGGTTGTTGTTCTCGTACTTGAGTCAGTATGACCTCATTATTTTTCATCTTTCTTGTGTGCACGGGGATGCGCTTTGTCGTATACGTTTGAAAGATGTTGAAAATCCAGGTGTGTATAGACCTGTGTTGTTGAAATATTTTCGTGCCCTAACAGCTCTTGCACTGCCCTCAGGTCACCGCTGGATTCCAACAGATGACTGGCGAACGAATGGCGCAGCATATGAGGATGTACCTTTCCCGGCATACCTTGTTTGATGCTCATTCGCTTTAGTCGATCCTGTATTGATCGAGGTGATAAGCGGTTGCCATGTTTACTTAAAAACAATGCAGAGCCTTCTGTATTGTTTAGCTCCTGGCGGCGTCTGAGCCAGGATTTGACGGCACTGAGCGCTTGTTTTCCAACCGGTAGCTGGCGTGTTTTATTCCCTTTACCAGTTACGGTAATAATGGCCTCTTTAAGGTCGATATCCGTTAGGTTCAGATTGGTCAGCTCGGCTAGCCTTAATCCTGAAGAGTAGAGCAGCTCAATCATGGCGTGATCACGACAGTCAATCCAACTGTTGGATGAAAGGGATAAAAATTGATTGATTTGATCCGCATCTAAGGTTTTTGGTAGTTTTTTAGCAGACTTTGGTGCAGTAATGCCATTGGCTGGATTGGATTGCACCCAGTGATGCTTCAAACCGTAATTGAAGAATGTACGTAATGAAGAAAGCCAACGTTGAATGCTTCGACCACTTAGTCCTTCTCTATGGAGGGTCGCCATACATTGTCTGATATGTTGGCTATCGAGTTGGTCAGGATAAGACAGTTGATGTTGTGAGCACCAAACGGCGAATCGATTCAGGTCTCGTTTATAGCTGCTGATTGTGTGATGAGATAGCCTGCGCTCAGTGCGCAGGTGTTGTTCAAATTGTATGAGGCATTCAGTGAGCAATTCGCTCATGGGTGTACTTTTTATTTCTCTTGCAACAATTTCGGAGCCACACGGTTCAGCACATCTGCAATATAGCTGAGAAAGAGGGTACCCATGCTGCTGCGATAATAATTGGGATCAGAATTACCTATGGCCAGAATACCGAATGTAGAACCGTGGGATAGAGGAACAGCTGCAACTGAACCAACATCCGCAGATTGATCACCAAATAAGAATGCCAGTTCTTCACTACCCAGAACGCCAGAAATGGGGCGGTTGGTACGTAGTAGTGTGCCGATTTGGCTATTGGCTTGCTCCATTCCGACAACCTTGGTATTGCAGGCCGGTAGGGATTGTTGATCACCAAATAAAATAAAGCTATGAAATTCCACTTGGAAATCTGTTCCCAGACTTTCGGTCAGGGTATCTACGAGTGCAGCGAGATTTTTTGCTTCAAGTAGGGAGATAATAAGACGTTTGGTTTTTTCAAATAGTTTGTCATTGGTTTTTGCTGCATCCAACAAGCTATTTATACGCTCACGCATTTCCTGATTACGATCTCTTAATAAAGATACCTGGCGTTCAATTAATGATACGGCCACACCACTTTCATGGGGTAGGCTAATCAGTTGCAGAATATCTGGATACTCCTCAAAAAAATCAGGGTTGGCTTGTAAGTAGTCCTTAATTTGAGAGGCGGTGAGCATGTTATCAACGTTCGTATCTGTGGTCATAGCTTTATGCGTCCGTGAAATACTGTAGTTGAGGGTCCGGTCATAATGACCGATTGGCCTTCTCCTGGCCACTCAATTACCAGGCTTCCTCCCGGTAAATTTACGGTTACAGGAGAGTCTAACAGGTCTTGTAACTGCCCTGCCACTACTGCTGCGCAGGCACCCGTACCGCAGGCTAGTGTTTCTCCAACACCACGTTCGTAGACTCGTAAATTAATCTCATTGCGGCTGATAATTTGCATAAAGCCGGCATTGACCCGTTGGGGGAAACGATCATGTTGTTCGAGTAAAGGACCAAGCCATTCAACGGCTGCTGTTTCAGTATTTTCTACTTGTAAAACAGCATGGGGATTACCCATTGAAACTGCACTAATCATCACTATTTGATTGTCTGATGTTGCGTTGTCACCGGAAGTATTAACCTCGATGGGATAGCAAATGTCTTTACTCTCAGCAGCAAATGGAATCTGAGCCGGTTCCAATTCAGGAATACCCATATCCACTTTTACCTGGTGATCTTTTTGCACTTCAAGGGAGATGATGCCGCTGGCAGTTTCCACCCGAATTGTATTTTTACCAGTCAGGCGCCGATCTCGAACAAACTTAGCAAAACAGCGGGCGCCATTGCCGCACTGTTCAACTTCTGAGCCATCTTGATTAAAGATACGGTAACGGAAATCTACATCTGCTTGTTCTGGTGGTTCTACCACTAAAATTTGATCACAGCCTACACCAAAACGCCGGTCTCCCAGTTTACGGGCCAGCTCAGGTGTAATTTTGACGGATTGGGATACGGCATCTATGACGACAAAGTCATTACCCAAGCCATGCATCTTAGTGAATCTCAGTAACATTTTTACCCTAGTAGTATTTAAACCTTAGTAGAGTTTGAGCTTTAGTCGCATTATTAGAATAACTACCTAATTTGAGTAGCCGCCTAATTTTTAATCATTGGGTAGCAATTCTTCTCCACGAATTAAGTCTTCTACTGTTTCTCTGGATCTTATTTGGTGAATTTTTTCACCGTCTACCATGACTTCAGCTGCTCGTCCTCGGCTATTGTAGTTGGAGCTCATGGTAAAGCCGTAGGCTCCTGAAGAACCAACGCAGAGTAGATCACCTTGGGCAATCACTATTTCTCTATCTTTGCCCAAAAAGTCACCCGTCTCACAGACTGGGCCGACAATATCCCAGGCTTTGCCCTTTCCAACTCGTGGAGAAACAGCATCAATATTTAACCAAGCCTGATAAAGTGCCGGACGTATCATGTCATTCATAGCACCATCAACAATGGCAAAATTTTTCTCTTCGCCAGGCTTTAAATAAAGAACGCGGGTGAGCAGAACACCTGCATTAGCTGCAATAGAACGGCCTGGCTCTAATATTAGTGTTAGCTCTCGATCACCTAGGTGCTGGCGGAGTTCATTAATATACTCCGCAGGGTGGGGTGGTTGCTCGTCTTTATAGCAAACCCCTAGTCCACCACCCAAATCTAAGTGTTTAAGCTGGATACCATTTTCTGACAATTCATCTACCAAGGTTAGTACCCTTTTGAGCGCATCGATAAAAGGTGCTGTTTCCGTCAGTTGGGAACCAATGTGGCAATCCACCCCCATAATATTGAGTGACTCCAACTCATTTGCAGCAGTCAAATACACATCCAGCGCTTTGTGGATATCAATCCCAAATTTATTTTCACGTAAGCCCGTGGAAATATAGGGGTGTGTATTGGCATCGACATCGGGATTAACCCGAAGGGAAACATTAGCCGTTTTTCCCATGGACCGGGCTACTCTATTGAGCATATGGAGTTCAGCTTCAGATTCCACATTAAAGCAGTGGATACCGACCTCTAAAGCGCGTTCCATTTCGATGGGTTGCTTGCCCACACCGGAGAAAATAATTTTGCTTGGGTCACCCTTTGCTGTAAGAACACGTTCCAGTTCGCCTACGGAGACAATGTCAAAGCCTGCCCCAAGCTTTGCCAGAATATTCAGCACGGCAATATTTGAATTAGCTTTTACGGCATAGCAGACGAGATGGGGAACATTCTCCAGTGCATTTTTATAAGCAAGGAAGTGTTCAGTTAAAGCAGCACGACTGTAAACATAAGTGGGTGTGCCATAAAGTTCAGCAATGGTGGTTAGTGCAACATTTTCAGCAAACAGCTCACCATCACGATTATGGAAATAGGTCATGATAAATACTTATTCTGTTTCGATGGTTTCTGTTTCAGCAGTTGCTTCGGTCTCTTCTGATTCGGAAGATTCCTTTTGCTCAGATGATACTTCATTCGATGCGGCAGGTGTGGATGATACTTCCTGCACGGCTTCTGGTGGCAAGTATAAAGGGCCTTTATTACCACAGCCTGCTAGACCAAATGAGGTGGCTATCAGTACCAGTGTTAGTGCAAAAAAGCGTTGCATGGCAAATAGTTGTTGCATGACATATTGCATGTAAAAAACCTATGCTTTGAATTTTAAGATGTCCGCGAGTATACCGGCTGACACCTATAACACTCAATCGCATATACTCTTCACAATGTAGAAATGTTCCAATGTGGGCCGATTAACAATGAATCAAGCTAATATGAATGAAGTTGAATTTGATCAGTGCTGTGATGACGTCATGCTGGCAATAGAGGAAGCCATCGATTTGAGTGGCGAAGATATAGATTATGAAACTTCAGCGGGTGTGCTGACACTCACAATTGAGGCGAATGGTTCCAAGGTTATTGTTTCCCGACAACCTGCATTGTGCCAAATTTGGCTGGCGGCAAAATCTGGTGGCTATTATTTTAATAGGGAGGACTCTAATGCTAGTGGCAGCAACAATAATGATAGCAACAAGGGAAGTGATTGGATTTGCACGACTACAGCGGAATTGTTAGGTGAGTTGTTACAGCGTGTTTGTAGCGAGCAAGGGGGCGGTGAAATTTCTTTTGATATTTAATTGTTTGTGGGGCCTTAGGTAAGTGGATAAATAAAAATCAATGATTTGAAAGGAAATGAAAAATACCTACCTTTTCGTTACTACCTGTCCTATTGAATTGATAATCTAAGACTAGAAATAGTTTTTATGTAGGGGTTAAACCGTTTCATTGCATCAGGTAACGCTTCGAGTTGTTCTTTTGCTGACTGATAATGTGAAAAACCACCATAGGTCACAGCGTAAAGTGTTTGGTTCTCACTGGAGATAGGTAGAATAAACAACTGTTTTCCATGTTGTTGACCAGAGTAACTTTTTAGAAATTCCTCGAGTTTACTTTTCTCTTCCATTTCTGTGGACATAATTTGAATGGTGTAGACCATATTGCCTGGATTGTTTAGCCAATGGACTGTTTTAGATAACGCCTGGTTTAATAATGGCGTGAAATTGTTTACGCCCTTTTTTTCACTGATGGGATCAGGGGCAACAGTAAACGTTTCTGATGGTTGCGGCCGAGAGGTTAAGGCTTCTTTTGTGGCTGGCAATTCATCGTCATGTACTAGTATTGATTCTTCTGGAGGTTTGCTTAATTGAGGAGCTTTTGCTTGTTCAGAAGTGCTTAGTACAGAAGCATCTTGTGTAGCATTGGTCTCAGTGTAGGAACCGGAAGGTTGTTGGGCATAATCTGTAGAGTGCTCAAATGGCCACAAAGCGTTTTTATACAGTGTAAATAGCCCAATGCTAATGTTGCCGCTATAAAATAAAGAATAAATTTAAATGGCGATACAGTGATAGTTTTGCTATCTGTTTTTCATGTTGTAATAGGTTGGTTATTACACAAGGGATTGGCGGGCTGTTTGTATTGCGGCCCTAACTTGTTCTGGTGCCGTGCCGCCAATATGGTTTCTGGCGGCAACTGATCCTTCTAATGTCAGTACATCAAATACATCATTGTCAATGACATCAGAGAATTGCTGTAACTCTGTGAGTGTCATCTCTGACAAATCCTTATTTTCAGCAAGGCCATAGGCTACAGACTTACCAACAATTTCGTGGGAATCCCGAAAGGGGATGCCTTTGCGTACCAAATAATCAGCCAGATCCGTGGCTGTGGAGAAACCACGGCGCGCAGCTTCTTTCATATTTTCAGGTTTTGACTTGATCGCCGGCACCATGTCTGCAAATGCTCTGAGGCAATCTTTAACCGTATCTACGGTATCGAATAGTGGCTCTTTATCTTCTTGGTTATCTTTATTGTAAGCCAGGGGCTGGGATTTCATTAATGTTAGCAACGCGATTAAATGGCCATTAACCCGCCCAGTTTTCCCCCGGACCAGTTCGGGCACATCGGGATTTTTCTTTTGGGGCATAATAGATGAGCCAGTACAAAAACGGTCGGGCATGTCGATAAAATCAAACTGTGCCGAAGTCCATAGCACTAATTCTTCTGAGGCTCGGGACAAGTGTGTCAGTAACAGGCTGGCGAAAGCACAAAACTCAATGGCAAAGTCGCGATCACTTACTGAATCCAGCGAGTTTCTTGTAGGGTGATCAAAACCAAGTAATTCTGCGGTCAGATTGCGGTCTATAGGGAAAGTCGTTCCTGCTAGGGCTGCTGCACCCAAGGGTGATTGATTTAGACGTTTGCGGCAATCTTGCAGGCGGCCGTGATCACGAGCCAGCATTTCAAACCATGCCATGAGGTGATGTCCAAAAGTTACCGGCTGAGCAGTTTGCAGATGGGTAAAACCGGGCATGATGGTGTCGGCTTCCTGTTCAGCCAAATTCAGAATGCCCTGTTGTAGGCGGAGCAGTTCTGAGCTGATATTGTCTATTTCATCCCGCAACCAAAGGCGTATATCAGTTGCTATCTGGTCGTTACGTGAGCGGCCCGTGTGCAGCTTTTTGCCAGTAATCCCAATTTGGGATGTCAGCGCGGCTTCCACATTCATGTGAACATCTTCTAGAGCTA
>JALQUJ010000200.1 GCA_023263825.1 Porticoccus sp. | reverse complement strand
ATTCCAAATATTATCGTTGTTGCCGCAATTACCGCAATTGAACGTAAATGCTGTTCAATGACATCCCCTAAAAACAGCCCGACTAAACCTGCAGGTATCGTCGCTAAAATAATCTGCCATCCCAATCGACTCTCGGGTGTTTGTACGCCGCCAATTAAACTTTGGCACCAGGAGGTGACTAGTTCTCTAATATCCTGGCGAAAATACAGTAGCACAGCTATCAACGAACCTACGTGTACGGCCACATCAAAGGCAAGCCCCTGATCATCCCAGCCTAATATTGCAGCAGGTAAAATCAGATGTGCAGAACTGGAAATAGGAAGGAATTCCGTGAGCCCCTGAATAATGGCTAGAAAGATAACCTGTACTATATCCACTTACTTTTTTTCCCCATTATTCAAGTCGCTCGCGCAGTCGCTCACGTTTTTTCCAGGTAATTTTATCTCGTAGATATATTGGGCTAGCCTCGTCAATAGATATGACCTTTTCGGTTCCTATCAATGGCTCCGCAATAGCCAAAATGTCCTGTGCTTCAGGCAGTAGCATCGGATCTGTATTCGTTGCTTTAAAAGTGAGCCTGTCGCAGTAATTCCATCCATCTCCAACAGCAACAATCACAGAAGCATTACTTGATGTTGAAGCATCATTCATAATAGGCAAAACCTGTTCTGGTGCAGATAAATGATCTTCACAAACACGTTCCAATAGGAGAGACTCCTGATTTCCCGGTACTTCTGGTGCTTTAGGTATTTGAAATTGTGCCCAGTAGATTTCATCCATTCTGGCATCAAGCATTGGAATGATCTGAACTGAAGCATCTGACTCTAAACAAAGCTTACGTGTTGCGGTATAAGCAAGCGTCTCAAGAGTGGAGACTGGCAATACCGGTAAATCCGCGCCAAAAGCAAGACCCTGAACAACACCAAAACCTATACGAATACCCGTGAAGGAACCAGGTCCTGCCGTAAAGGCAATGACATCTATTTGAGAAAGCCCAATATCAACCTCTGAGAGTAATTCATCCACCATGGGCAGAAGTAGCTTTGTATGCTCACGACTGGCCAGCTTGTGCCTAGTTAAGGTTTCACCACCCCAACGTATTGCAACTGAACATGCTGGAGTTGAGGTATCAATCGCTAGAATATTTGTCACGTCAAAAAAAATCCCCCGAACTGGCGGGGGATTGTAACCTTTCTAATATAAACATTAGAGTAAATCTTATAACTAAAGTCGTGACTTTTATAAAGAGAGGAGAAACTTTGTCATAAAGTCACAAGACATCAACTTGTAGGCGTACCTGTTTTTTCTGGTGCGACTACTGCTGGCACTTTAACAACTGGTTTGGCCACAGCTTTTTAAGCAGCTGGTTTTACTGCTGCTTTTTTAGGACGTCCTGGACCACGTTTAGCTTGAGTGGATTTAACTTTTGCTTTCGCTGTTGTCGCTTTAGCTTTTGTTACCTTTTTGGGACGGCCGAGTCTAGCTCGAGAAGGGCTACGCTTTGCTGAAGTCGCTTTTTTCGCTGCAGGCTTAGATACTGCTTTTTTCGGACGGCCAGGGCCTCGTTTAGCGGGTACTTTTGCCTTACTTATTTTAGACTCAGCTTTTTTAACTAATGTTGCCGCTTGTTTAGCTAATCTTTTTTCTGCCGTCTTAACACGCAGTTTTGCTGTCTTTTCTACAGCTTTAACCTGAGCTGAAATTTCTTTAGCCCGCTGGTTCATCCATGATTTTTCAAAACGCTGAAGGGCTTTTTCCAGATCAGCGGATGCTTTGGCTTCTAGTTTTTGCTCTGTCTTAAGCACTTGAGCCACAGCCTTTTCTTCTAATGCCTTAACCTGTTGCAGCAGTTTTTGTGCGCGCAACTCAGCTTTGCTGATAGTGCTTTTAGCCATGAGCTTGTCTAGCTTGGCCATATTGGTTTTTACTTCTTGAGAAGCCTTCTTTAACGCCGCTTGTGATGCTTTTGTGGCATTTTTAGCAATACGCTTACGTGTAGCAGCAACCTTCTTTCTAGCTGCTGATACTTTTTTGGTTTGTGCATTAACTTCTTTTTCGATGGCGCTAACAACTGCAACTGCCTTGTCTAAAGCTGATACCAACTTTGTTTTTCTAGTTTTAGCTGGAGATTTTTTTACTGCTGTTTTTTTAGCTGGTACTTTTTTTACTGTAGATTTTTTCTTTGCGGGTGTTTTTTTGGCAATAGTCTTACGTGCTGTTTTTTTCGCTGCCGGCTTCTTTGCAACTCGCGCCATCATATTTCTCCTTACTATTTATGAATGCTTGTTAGAAATACTTAGTTTAGAAATAGTTAATTAAAATCAGGACTACTTAATTTAGCGCGTTGCGTATAAATTAAACCTGCCTAAAGTTTATGCAATAAAAAAAATATTTCCACAAAAACAATTGTTTTTTATCAAATAAAGACAATTATTTTAGAAAAGTTGATACATCTGCTTTTGTGGGTGTTTCAGGCGTTCCAAGATTTACCAAAATAATGGCAGTTTTTTTCATTGAGTACCGTCTACTTTTGGGCAAAAAAAATTGGCTCTAAATGTCCCATTTTGCACCAGTTAGACATATCAGGCGAGTGCTGACTCTAACCGTGCTTGCACTTCATCCAGAGGACCTACACCGTCAACTCTTGCATAAGCCGGAGCACTGTCTGGTTGTGAAGTAGCTAACCCTTGATAAAAATCTACCAATGGTTGTGTTTGATCATGGTAAACATCAAGACGATTGCGAACAGTATCTTCTTTATCATCTTCACGTTGAATAAGTGGTTCACCAGTCACATCATCAACACCTTCTTGTCTGGGTGGATTATGACTGACATGGTAAACACGACCAGAACCTTCGTGTACGCGACGTCCGCTCAGACGAGCAATAATTTCTTCGTCTGCCACGTGAATTTCAATTACTTTATCAATTGCTACACCTTCAGCCAAAAGAGCTTCAGCTTGGGGGATGGTTCTAGGAAAACCGTCAAACAAGAATCCGTTAACACAATCAGGCTCTTGAATGCGCTCTTTAACCAGCGCAATAATCAGATCGTCAGATACTAATCCACCAGATGCCATAATGCCTTT
Organism: Porticoccus sp.; assembly: GCA_023263825.1. Classification (GTDB taxonomy): domain Bacteria; phylum Pseudomonadota; class Gammaproteobacteria; order Pseudomonadales; family Porticoccaceae; genus Porticoccus. The sequence continues at coordinate 7,040 of JALQUJ010000200.1, read as the reverse complement.
CGCTTTAAGGCCTAGTTCGGTTCCTGCCTTTACTGCCGCACGCAACATATCGCCAGTAGAAATTTGTGGAATGCCATACTTATCAGTAATGTAGGCGGCCTGAGTGCCCTTGCCGGCACCGGGAGGGCCTAACAGAATTATTCTCATTTTCTATCTCCGGTTTTCGGGGTTATTTATTTAATAGCAAGCTATTATTGAAATGAATGTACTATTTTTATAAAAAAGCCATGATTAGCTAAAAGCCACCACCTCTCACTCAAACAGTATCGTTCCAACAATAAGGGTGGCAAACCTTACACATAAACGTAATGAATCACAAGATATGGCGGGGCTTTATCCCCCTAACATCAAGGCTAAGCCTGCTTTTCCTTTGCTTCTTCCCATAATTTGTCCAAATTTTCCAAGTCTGTTTCTTTCAGCTTTTGCCCTTTTGCTTGAACAGACTCTTCAACATAGTGGACTCGGTTTTCAAACTTTCTAGAGGCTTTACGTAATGATGTTTCGGCATCGATATTTAGGTGTCGACATAAATTCACAAGAGTAAACATCAGATCCCCAAGTTCTTCTTCTATATGTCCTGGTTCATCTACTATAAGAGCTTCTTTTAGTTCATTATTTTCTTCATCAAGCTTATCTAACACACCTTCAACTGAGGGCCAGTCAAAGCCATGGTTAGATGCCCTTTTTTGCAGTTTTTGAGCGCGAGTTAAGGCCGGTAAACTGCTAGGGATATCCGCTAAAATGGAATAAAACCCCTTCTCCTGACGCTCTGATTTTTTTATCGCTTCCCAGGTTTCTTTAATTGCAGGTTCACTTGATATTGCATCAGTGCCGCGTTCACTTTCAAGAGTCTTGTCTGGAAAGACATGAGGGTGACGAAGAACCAACTTCTCAACCAAAGTTGACACAATATCCTCAAAGCTAAAAAGGGATTGTTCTTCTGCGAGCTGACTATAAAAAATAACTTGAAATAGTAGATCACCTAGTTCTTCTTTAAGATGGGGGTAATCCTCTCGATCTATGGTATCCACCACCTCATACACCTCTTCGAGTGTATATGGCACGATACTGGAAAATGTTTGTTTGAGATCCCAAGGGCAGCCTGTTTCGGGATTCCTTAGGCGTTGCATCAGATATCTCAAATCTTCTATATCAGTGTTATCCATCTATATTTCTCTGGAATAAGATTTTCAGGAGTCATCGACACGCTGAACTTTAGCCATATTAGGGATTTCCCTTAAACGAGCCATCACGTTACTCAGCTGCTCAATACTAGAAACTTCTAGGGTTATAGCCATCTGCACGGCAACACCCATGACGCTGTCATCGCTTTTAGTATTCATCGAAAGTACATTTAAGCCGGCTTTATCCAATACCGTCGTAATATCTTTCAATAAACTCGAGCGATCGTAGGCGTCGATCATGATTTTAACGGGGTAAACTTGCTTCGGTTCACCACCCCAATGTACCTCTAATATTCGTTCAGGCTCATTACTTTGTAACCGCAAAAAATTACCACAATCTTTTCTGTGTACAGAAACACCACGCCCCTCTGTGACATAACCACTAATTTGGTCACCAGGCACTGGATTGCAGCAACCGGCAATTCGGGTCATTAGGTTACCAACACCATAGATATAAACTTCTGATCCTGCATACCGGCTAGCTTTAGCGGGTAAACCATAAGGGGTTCTTACCCGGTCTTTGGTTCCACCGAGTGAGGCCATAACAGCATGTACTAACTGCTCCATGCTAATATCCCCAGAGCCTATCCCGGCATAAAGACCATCAGCTCCATGTTTATTAAATTTTTCGGCAAGTGCATCCAGATCGACTTGTTTAATATTAAGCTGTCGAATTTCACGATCAAACAGGGCCTTGCCTGCCTGGGCATTTTTCTCATGGTTTTGTTTGCGGAACCATTGCTGAACTTTTGAGCGTGCTCTGGTGCTGTGTAGGTAATGCAGGGCGGGAGATAGCCAATCCCGGCTAGGTGATTCATTTTTTCCCGTTAAAATAGTCACTTGATCTGATGTTTTTAATGGCGTATTTAAAGGAACAATCTTTCCATTAATCTTGGCTCCTCGACATCTATGACCTATAGATGTATGTATGCGATAAGCAAAATCAAGGGGAGTAGACCCAACAGCAAGATCTACCACATGACCCTCAGGGGTAAATACATAGACTCGATCTGTTGAATTATCACGGCTTAATAGTTGAGACACATGCTCATCTTCTAATTCTTCGTGCCACTCCAATACTTGTCTTAACCAGGATATTTTGTCTTCGTAACTGTTGCTCGATTTTTTCGCATCTGTACCTTTGTAAAGCCAGTGAGAGCAAACCCCGTATTCAGCATCTTCATGCATTTCGTAGGTGCGAATTTGAATCTCCAATACCTTTCTGTGGGGTCCAATAACAGCAGTATGTAATGAGCGGTAGCCATTTTCTTTCGGTGACGCGATATAGTCATCGAACTCATTGGGAATATTACGCCAATGGCTATGGACAATACCCAGGACCGTGTAACAGTCTGCTACCGTGGGGACCAGCACTCTCACTGCTCGAATATCATAGATTTGAGAAAAGCCAACATCTTTTCGATGCATCTTTTTCCAAATACTATAAATATGCTTGGCTCTACCCGCTATATCACCTTGTATACCTGCATCATGAATTTCTCGCTCCAGAGTATCTATCAGCTCTTCAATATACCTCTGGCGATCCATCCTGCGTTCATCTAATAATTTAGCAATGCGCAGGTATTCATCATTTTCTAGATACCTGAAAGCGAGATCTTCCAATTCCCACTTTAATTGTCCAATACCTAACCGATGTGCGAGGGGGGCATAAACATCAAATATTTCTCGGGCAACACGTTTACGCTTTTCATCTGTAGCCGTCTTTAACGCACGAATTGCACAAGTACGCTCGGCAATTTTGATAAGTGCAACCCGTACATCATCAATAATAGAGACAAGCATTTCCCTTACTTTAGGTGCCTGTTGGTGAGCCGCATGCCCAAAAACATCTGCTTCACTATCTGAACGTAAAGTACTGATGACTGCCATTCGAAGAACGCTTTCAATCAGCTGGGAGACACCCTTTCCATATTCTTTTTGTACGCTAAGAATAGGTAACCGCCCTTCCCTGACGGCACGATACAAAATTGCAGCAACCAAACTATCTTGATCAAATAAATGTAGCTCAATCAAAATAGTTGCCATCTCAAGGCCAGCATGAAAACTACTGACTGTGGCTGCCCAGGTTTCATGGTTTTCTACATCAGTATTTGCTTCTGATGCTCTGGCTAGCTCACAGGCACTAATTAACACCTCTTTATCAAGGATATTGTTGGTTTCAACCCGATCAATAAGGCCTGAAACCCAGTGCTCGATATCAATGAACCCATTATCCTGTAATGGATGGTGGTCTCTAACCTGAACCATTTTTAACCTATTACATTATTATTTATTGGTCATTCTGGCGATCTCAACAACAAATCTCATTAAAATAACGAGCACAAAGATTTACCAGAAATCATGGCCATCAACTATAAACACCTGAAGACAGATATCGATCACCCCTGTCACAAATAATGGCTACAATCACTGCATTTTCAACCTCACTGGATAACCTCAAGGCTCCAGCCACGGCACCACCAGAAGAAACACCACAAAAGATACCCTCTTTGGAGGCCAATGCTTGCATACATTGTTCGGCTTCTGTCTGTCCCATATCCATTAACCTGTCGACACGGGATGAATCAAAAATACTGGGAAGGTATTCTTCTGGCCATCGCCTGATCCCAGGAATGCTGGCCCCACCTTCCGGTTGTAACCCTATAATTTTGACGTCGGGATTTTGCTCTTTTAAATATTTGGAAACCCCCATAATCGTACCTGTGGTTCCCATAGAGCTGACGAAATGGGTCACATTACCCTGACTTTGCCTCCATATTTCTGGACCTGTGTGTTCGTAATGAGCCCGAGGGTTGTCTGTATTTGCAAATTGATCCAAGACTATGCCCTTAGCTTCAGCCTCCATGGCTTTAGCCAGATCCCTTGCCCCTTCCATACTGGCTTCTTTGCTCACCAGAATTAGTTCAGCACCATAAGCTCGCATAGCTGCCTTTCGTTCATACGTGCTGTTTTCGGGCATGATAAGGATCATTTTGTAACCCTTTATTGCTGCTGCCATAGCCAGAGCAATGCCCGTATTACCTGAAGTTGCCTCAATCAAGGTATCCCCTGGCTTAATATCGCCTCGTGCCTCAGCATGCTGGATCATACTCATGGCGGGCCGATCCTTTACAGAACCAGCCGGGTTGGTACCTTCCAGCTTTACCAAAATGGTATTGCTGGTTTTGCCTGGCAGGCGCTGAAGCCGGACCAAAGGGGTTTCACCTATGTAAGATTCAATTGTTGGGTATGACATTAAATTTATTATCGCTCTTTTGTTTAATCACTATTCATTAATGTTTTAGTTCATAAACTTTCTAATTCATAAACAGAGCAGCCCAATAAGTGGAGAACTGCAATCAAAGCCAACCATTCTATCCTGATGGCTTGAGGCTTGTCTTATATACGATAAAAATCACAAGAAAAATTGATAATAATGACCTTTGTATTGGTTATTTGCTGACTCATCTTGGCTTCTATTTTAAAACAAGGTTGTATCTTAGGTAGCACCGCCGTTATGACAGCAAAACAAAAGCCACCGCATAATCTTGCTCATCGGAGAGACTAATAGATACTTGAGAGGCTCCCATTGAGGTCATCTGTTCCTGAGCTGAACCTGTAAACATCAATTCAGGTGCGCCATTCGGGTCATTGCTGACCTCCATATCCTGCCAGGAAACAATCCCGATACCAGTACCTAGTGCCTTGCTTGCTGCCTCTTTAGCCGCAAAACGTTTAGCCAAATAAGGGATTGACTGGTTTTTTTTATTAAATAGGTCAAGCTCATTAGGACATAATATTCGTTGGGCAAAACGCTCGCCCTGACATTCAAAAGCATTTTTTATTCGGCTAATTTGTACGATATCTGTACCTATACCAACAACCATAATATTGATCCAAATCCTAAAATTTAAAGCTACTTAATTTGAGGTCATTCTTACTTTTTGAATAATGCACGACTTTTTAATGGTGCATTACCAATATGTGGCTGGAAAGCTAAACGCATTAGCCTTTTTGCAGCACTGGCAACCCCTGGCTCATCAAAGTTTCCTTCATGCATAGCCAATAGCTCATTACCTGAAAACCAGTTCGCCCCTTTAGGTGGCAAGGTATTAGGGGGCGAAGAAAAAGTATTAGCAATTTCTTTGAGACTAAACCCCGTTAAAGGGTCAAACCAATAACGTCCTCCTGGAACAACAGCATCACCAGTTTCAGCATCGGTATCAAATATTAGTCCATAACCCATATCATCCAAAAGTCTAAACTCAAATGTACGCAAGCTTGGCTCCATGGGTATCTCATTATTGGCAAGCTTGGTCAGTACATGTAAATATTGATCGAACAAATCTATATGAGCATCATGCTCTGCCAATAATCGTAATAGCAACTCATTGAGATAGAAACCGCAATAAAGCCGGTCACCTTGTAATAATATAGGTGATCCAGAAGACTCAGCATGCCTAAGGGTTTTAAGCTCAGTCTTACCGGACCAAGTTATCAATAGTGGTGTATAAAGGGATAGTATTCGGCTGCTTTTTTTACTGCCACGAACACCTTTAGCAACCGCTCTGAAACGACCATGGTGCCGTGAGAAAAAATCTATTAGAGCACTTGTTTCTCGGTAAGGGCGAGAATGAAGAACAAAAGCCGGTTCAGGTTTTAGTTCATCCGGCATAAGAACAAAGAATACAATTCATGGTGCGAGCCCCTCTAGGATAACTAATGTAGGCGCTAGTCTTCGTAACCCAAACTGCGGAGGGCTCGATCGTCATCAGACCATCCACGGCGGACTTTTACCCAAAGTTTCAGCATCACTTTACAGTCTAATAATCGCTCCATATCCAAGCGAGCCTGCTGTCCAATATTTTTTAAACGACTGCCTTTATCGCCAATAATAATTTTTTTCTGACCTTCCCGTTCAACTAAAATAAGTGCATCGATGTGGCAGATATTACCTTCATATTTGAAGGATTCAATTTCTACGGCAACTTCATAAGGTACTTCAGCGCCAAGCTGCCGAGTAATTTTTTCACGTACAAGCTCTGCCGTTAAAAAACGTTGGTTTTTATCCGTAATCTGTTCTTCCGGAAAATAATGCATATCTTCAGGAATATGCTGCTTAATAGCCGATTCTAGTTCATCTAACTGTTGGCCTTGCAATGCAGATACTGGAATCAGCTGTGCACTGGGAAATTGCTTCGATAGCATTTCAATGTGAGGTAACAATTCTTCTTTACTATCTAAACGATCGAGTTTGTTTATAGCAATAATAACTGGCGCTTTAGCATTGAAAATCTCTTCTGCAACCTTTTCATCAGCCTCGCTCCAAACATTGCGATCCACCACAAAAATCACAACATCGACATCTCGAATTGCACTTTCTGCTGCTCGATTCATATAGTGATTAATGGCTTTTGGCTGATTGCTATGGATTCCAGGGGTGTCAACAAAGATTAACTGGGTATCTGATTCTGTTTTGATCCCAAGCATATTGTGACGAGTGGTTTGGGGCTTTCGAGAAGTAATACTAATTTTTTGGCCCAACAAGTGATTGAGCAATGTAGATTTACCTACATTTGGCCTGCCAACGATGGCTACATATCCGCAGTATTGTTTAGTCATAGGACAAACCTTTTAGGGCTTTTTTAGCCGCTTCTTTTTCTGCATTTCGGCGGCTACTTCCCTCACCAACAGTAGGCTTCTTTAAATTTTGAATACTACATTCAACGGTAAATAGTTGATTGTGTGCTTCGCCAGAGACTTCAACTACTTTATATTTTGGCAAATCGTAACCACGGGCTTGCATCACTTCCTGTAATTCAGTTTTAGAATCTTTTAATGCCGTTTTCCCCAGGT
>JALQUJ010000195.1 GCA_023263825.1 Porticoccus sp. | reverse complement strand
ACACCCCTTAATCCATTATTGTCGTCTGCTGACATTCTAATCGAGTTCTTCAATCCATGCCATCTGGATTGCTTCAAGAATTTTTTCACCACAACGATGAGGGTCATCATCAAATTCTTTTAGACCCATCACCCAATTGCGCAGATCTACAAAATTGACGTAATGAGGATCCACATCTCCATGAACCTCAGATAACTCTATGGCTATATCTAAAACATCAGTCCACTGTAATGACACGACTTTATCCCCTAATGTTTTTCAGAAACCATATTAATCGTATATTTGGGTATTTCTACCACCAAATCCTCATTTTTAACAATAGCCTGGCAACTCAGTCTAGAATCCGGATCCACACCCCAGGCTTTATCCAAAAAATCTTCTTCCAATTCATCAGCTTCATCTAAAGAATCAAAACCCTCTCGAATATAAACATGGCAAGTTGTACAGGCACAGGACATCTCACAAGCATGCTCAATATCAATATCATTGGCCAATGCCACCTCGCAAATGCTTTGCCCTGGCTCGACATCAATAGCCGCACCGTCTGGGCAAAAATCATCATTGGGAAGAAAAATCAGTTTGGGCATTTACACGTCCTTTTCCACGTCATCCAAACTGTGGCCCGCCAACGCTTTTTGAATACTAGCATTCATTCTACGTGCGGCAAATTCCTCACTGGTTTTGGATACCATTTCAATGTGGCGAGCAATTTCTCGGTGATTCTCACTCTGGCGAATTTTGTCCAAATCTTTAAGAGCCACTTCCAAGCAGTGGTATTCGTCATCATTAAGTAATTGACGACCATCTTCATTCAACGCTGCCAGTAAATCTTCATACATTCGGTCTGCATCAACCTGCTGTTCACGCAGGGCTCTTAACTGCATATCTTCACGTGCATGGGTGTACGATTCTTTCAACATTCTAGTGACATCGTCATCATTGAGCCCATAGGAAGGTTTTACTTCAATATGCGCCTCTATACCACTGGTTAATTCTTTAGCTGATACGTTCAACAATCCGTCAGCATCTACTTGAAAGCTCACACGAATTTTTGCAGCGCCCGCAACCATTGCAGGAATTCCCCGTAACTCAAAACGAGCCAACGATCTGCAATCTGAAATCAACTCCCGTTCACCCTGTAATACATGAATGGACATGGCCGTCTGCCCATCTTTAAAGGTGGTAAAGTCTTGAGCTTTAGCAACAGGGATCGTGGTGTTTCGGTGAATGATCTTTTCCATCAATCCACCCATGGTTTCAATACCCAATGACAGTGGAATCACATCCAGCAGTAGCATTTCATCGCCAGGTTTATTCCCAACAAGAACATCTGCCTGTATTGCAGCACCAATGGCAACCACCCTATCAGGATCAATATTTACCAGCGGCTCTTGCCCAAATTCATCCGCTACTTTTTCTCTAACACGCAAGGTTCTGGTGGAACCGCCCACCATCACCACATTGGCTACATCGTTAGATTTAAGCCCTGCATCACGTAACGCCCGCTTACAGGACCTTAATGTTTTATCAATAAGAGGATCAATTAGTGTATTTAGCTGATTTCGATCCAACACTCCAGACCAGCCTGCAACACTGATTTTTACTTGCACCTGTTCTGATAGCAGTTCTTTTGCCTTGCGTGCTTCTATCAACAATTGACGCTGTTCATATGGTCCCAGGTCTTCATTTAAACCTGCCTGCTCAGCAATCCACTGGGCCAAGGCACGATCAAAGTCGTCACCACCCAAAGCTGAATCACCACCTGTTGAGAGCACTTCAAAAACACCATGGGATAATCTCAATATGGAAATATCAAAAGTACCGCCGCCTAAATCATAAACAGCAATGACGCCTTCACCACCCTGATCCAAACCATAAGCGACGGCTGCGGCAGTAGGCTCATTCAATAAACGAAGTACCTTAACGCCAGCTAATGTCGCCGCATCTTTTGTAGCCTGACGTTGTGCTTCATCAAAATAAGCTGGCACTGTAATAACTGCACCATCTAAAGCACCATCTAACGCAAGTTCCGCTCGCTCAACAAGCACTCGGAGTATTTCAGCAGAAGCTGCAACAGGACTAATATTGCCTGCCACTGTTTTAAAGTAAGGCATGCCACTAGCATTATTAGAATCACTAGAGCCACTAGCAACCATTTCATAGGGCAATTGACTACCTAGGGTCTTAATATCTTCTACCCCCCGCCCCATAAAACGTTTAACCGAGACCAATGTGTTCAATGGATCACTAGAAGACCGCGCATAGGCAAATCGGCCAACAGCGACTTCACCTGTCGCGTCATAATGCACAACTGAAGGCAGTAAATGCTGTTCTTCATTATCTAAAAGGGTTTCAGGAGTACCACTTCTAACCGTTGCTACCAAGGAATTAGTGGTACCAAGATCAATACCTACCGCACGTCGGCGTTGATGGGGTTCTGGGGACTGACCGGGCTCAGAAATTTGTAACAAGACCACTATTTATTCCCACTCATTGTATTACCACTTGAAATCATTGAGTTATTTCGAAATGGTTTCAGTTAATAACATTGTTGCCAGCAATAAAACTGTACCTAGTCATCTAATTCATGTTCACGCTGTTCTACCTCGACCAGTAATTTACTAAAAAACTGCATCTTGGCAATAGTTTCCAGCGCTTCCTGAAATTTGGATTCACTATACTGCTGATCAAACACTTTTTGTAATGCGATATATTCTGATTCAGCTGCCTCAGCGACCTCTTCCAATAGGCTAAAAGCATTATTCGCTTGAGCTATATCCGCCAGCTTTTCTCGTAATTCTATTTGCTGCATTAACAAAAGGGGGTCTCGGGTAATCTGTGCATCTCCCTGACCTTCTATATTTTTAAGACTGAGTAGATATTGTGCCCTTAGCAAAGGAGATTGAAGCTGAGAAAATGCCTGATTAATTACTGCCGCATACTGAACCGCTATACGTTGCTCCTGGGCAGGTTTATTGGCATAGCGATCGGGGTGAAACTCCCGCTGCATATCCCGATAGCGCTCAGATAATAGGCTAAGGTCTACCTGATAGCTAACAGGCAGACCAAAAATTTCGAAATAATTACTGGTAGAATCCACGGTCAGAAAACCTGGTTAAAACGGATGCGGATGATTTGCCCCACTCCTAATCAGACATGAAAGCTTTCACCACAGCCACATTCGTCTTTTACATTAGGGTTATTGAACTGAAAGCCTTCATTCAACCCCTCTTTGACAAAATCCAGCTCAGTACCGTCCAGATAAGAAAGGCTCTTAGGGTCAATAATTAATTTTGCATCACCACTAGTAAAGACTTGATCTTCAGGAGCCAATTCATCGACAAATTCAAGTACATAGGACAAGCCAGAACAGCCAGTCGTTTTTACTCCCAGTCTTATACCAAGTCCATGCCCCCTGTGGGCCAAATGTTTGACCACATGCTCTTCAGCAGCGTGTGTCATTGTTATTGCCATTATTCAGAGCCTTCTTTTTTCACTTCTAAATCTACTAATTTAATCAACTGAGTATCCACTGAATACACTTACTCGCCATCTTCACCGCGCTTATGACGCACATCTTTAACCGCTGCTTTGATAGCATCTTCAGCCAAAACAGAACAGTGAATTTTAACTGGAGGTAAAGCTAACTCTTCAGCAATCTCAGTATTTTTGATCTCCGATGCCTGATCTAAGCTCTTACCTTTCACCCACTCAGTCAACAATGAGCTGGAAGCAATCGCCGAACCACAGCCGTAGGTCTTAAACTTTGCATCTTCAATAATACCGTTATCATCTACCTGTATTTGTAGACGCATAACATCACCACAGGCAGGAGCACCTACCATTCCAGTGCCCACATTGCTGGATTTGTCATCTAGTTTCCCAACATTGCGGGGATTGTCATAGTGATCAAGCACTTTGTCACTGTAAGCCATAATTCAAATCCTCTTTATCTATACCATTTAGCTCACACAATAAGGTTAACGCTATTGGGTTAGTGTGCGGCCCATTCGACTTGACTCAAGTCTACGCCGTCTTTGTACATATCCCACAACGGAGATAACGCTCGTAACTTTTCTACCGCATCGCGAATTTTAGCGATGGCAAAATCGATCTCTTCTTCCGTTGTAAACCGACCAATTGAAAAACGAATAGAACTGTGGGCCTGCTCATCATCCAAACCGAGAGCTCGTAACACATAGGAAGGTTCAAGGCTTGCTGAAGTACAAGCAGAGCCCGAAGAAACAGCCAGATCCTTCAATGCCATAATTAAAGATTCACCCTCAACATAGGCGAAACTAATATTGAGATTGCCCGCTACTCGTTGGGTTAATGATCCATTAACCTGAACCTCTTCCATATCCGACAAGCCATCCCACAACCGATTTCTCAATGCCAATATACGCTTGTTCTCTTCGATCATTTCATCCTGTGCAATACGGAAAGCTTCACCCATACCCACAATTTGATGTGTTGCCAACGTGCCAGAACGCATACCACGTTCATGGCCACCACCATGTATTTGCGCTTCGATACGTACTCTTGGTTTACGTCGTACGTAAAGGGCCCCTATACCTTTAGGGCCATAAATTTTGTGTGTTGAAAGTGACATCATATCCACCTTCATAGCAGTCATATCAATATTTAT
>JALQUJ010000073.1 GCA_023263825.1 Porticoccus sp. | reverse complement strand
TTCAGCCTGCTGAGATGTTGGCCCCTGAGGCTGCACCTGGGCACAACCTGACAACATTAACCAGACCAAGGCAGATATCACTAACCCCGCTTTCACTAACGCAGAACTCCTTAAACAGACAGGGCCGACCAGGCCACTCATTTTTATGTTCGCCGCCTGAATATTTGGCGGAATAGGGCTGCATGTCACGTCAGCCATTCAATAGACTAATAGCGGAGGACGCTATATCATTGCGCCCTCTCAAGCAACGTCTGCCGCTTCGCACGTACTGAAGACACGCAGTTCAAGTGTAGTTTCCAGAAAATGAAGTTGCCAAAAAGGCCTTCTTCACCTGTACTCAACCTCAGGACAGCAACACTGGAAATCGCAACGGTAACGACTTGATGATGCCATGCCGCCACAACAAGGCGCATTCTAAAGCACCCGTAGCTCAGCTGGATAGAGCGCTGCCCTCCGGAGGCAGAGGTCAGAGGTTCGAATCCTCTCGGGTGCGCCAGCTACAACAAACCTGCTTTATGCAGGTTTTTTTGTGGCTGGCAAATCCGAGAGCTAATGAAAGCCTCTCAGGTTCGATAAATGCGTTTAATCATTTGGACCAAACCACGACAGAACACTCTGTTTTCTATCCTTAAGTACTCATTTTTTATGCCTTCATCACAAAAAACACCCGTTCACTCACATAAATCTATAGGTTTATAGATTTTAATGTTGCTGGCACGTTAACATGCACCCATGAAAGCTGATATTGGATCAACTACCAAGTATCAACAACAGAAAGCAAAGGCTATAGAGGCAGCGGCTTCTGTCTTTGCCTGCAAGGGATATCATGGTGCCAGTACGAAGGACATAGCAACCCATTTAGGTATACGCCAAGGCAGTCTCTACTAATATTTCAAATCCAAGGAAAAAGCGTTAGAAGAGGTTTGCCTTATCGCACTCAAAAGCTATGTAGGCAAAATGGAAACTATTTTTGAGCAAGAATTACCCATTGAAGAAAAATTATCCATGGTCGTTAGAGCTCATCTCAGCAGCTATAGAGAAAACAATGCCGCATTGAGGGTTCATAATGAGCAGCGACTGTATTTACCAAAAAACCGCCGAGATAAGCTCAAGGACCTCGGCTCTACCTACAGACAGCACCTAGAACAGATTTTTATAAATGGCGTAGATAAAGGGAAATTAAGATCCGATCTGGACAGCCACTTTGCAGCACTTTCTCTTATAGGGTTATGTAACTACTGGGGATCTATGCTCAGCCGGGAAAGAGGGCTAAGCCTGGATGAAACCATTCAGAAATGTACAGATATAACACTGTATGGTTGTAACTAATAAGGACCATTAAGGACTAAATAATGACTGAACAAAAAGCGACTAACGTACACTGGCATGATGGTGAGATTTCTCGCGAAGCTCGTTGCGAACTTATGGGGCAAAAAGGTGCAACACTTTGGTTTACAGGGATTTCAGGTAGTGGAAAAAGCACCATAGCTGTAGCCTTGGAACACACCTTACACCAGTATGGAAAACTTTCTTACCGGCTTGATGGCGACAACATTCGTCTCGGTATCAATAAAAATTTGGGGTTCAGTGCCGAAGATCGTACCGAGAATATTAGACGTATTGGTGAAATTTCCAAATTATTCGTTGATTCAGCTGTCTTCGCCCTGTCCAGCTTTATTAGTCCCTTTAGAGAGGATCGAAACAAAGTCAGAGAGCTCCATGATGAATCAGGTTTCAATTTTATTGAGGTGTTTGTTGATTGTCCATTAGCTGAAGCCGAGAAGCGTGATCCCAAAGGTCTATACAAAAAAGCCCGCGCTGGGGAGATAAAAAACTTCACAGGTATTGACGATCCCTACGAAGCCCCGGGAAATCCCGAAATTCATTTGCATACTGACCAAATGACAGTTGAAGAAGAAGTCTCTGTAATCATTAATTACCTTAAAGAAAAGGGGTTTTTGAAGGAGATCTAATCGCTGAAAAGAATATTAAATACTCTAATACCAGTGACCTAAGCATCAGTCACTCAAATACCAATTAATCCAATTTACAGGAGAAGGCGTAGTGATCAAGCCCCACGGCTCGGATTCATTAAATCCATTGTTTGTATACGACACAGAAAAACACCATCAGCTTATGCAAGAGGCAGAGACACTGCCCACCCTGATGCTCAATTCTGCTGCCGCCGCCAATGCTGTCATGCTGGGAGCTGGTTACTTTAACCCTCTGGAAGGCTATATGAATCTGGCGGACGCCCTTAGTGTTGCAGAAAAACTGCAAACAACTGAAGGGCTGTTTTGGCCAACACCTATTCTCAACCTGGCCCAGGACGTCAGCAATATTGAAGGTGCCAGCCGTATTGCTCTGAGAGACCCCAATACCGAGGGCAATCCGGTCATGGCGATCATGGATGTGGACAATATCGAAACTGTATCTGACCAACAAATACAGTTTATGGCAGGTGAAATTTTTGGCACCTTAGATCCAGAACACCCTGGCGTTGCTACGTTTACTAGCCTGGGGAACAATCTCATTTCTGGAAAAATTCAGGTATTGAGTTTCAGCTATTTCCAAAATGATTTCCCTGATACTTTCCGCACAGCAGTGGAAATACGTCATGAGATTAGCGAACGTGGCTGGGAAAAAGTTGTTGCCTTCCAAACCCGTAACCCTATGCATCGTGCCCACGAAGAGCTTTGTCGTATGGCTATGGAGCGTCTTAATGCCGATGGTGTCGTGGTTCATATGCTGCTGGGCAAACTAAAGAAAGGTGATATACCTGCACCTGTTCGCGATGCCTGCATACGTAAAATGGTCGAGCTCTACTTCCCCAAAAATACCGTTATGGTGACAGGGTATGGTTTTGACATGCTCTACGCCGGCCCAAGGGAAGCAGTACTTCATGCCGTATTTCGCCAGAATATGGGAGCTACTCATTTAATCGTAGGTCGTGACCATGCTGGTGTTGGTGATTATTACGGCGCTTTTGACGCTCAGACTATTTTTGATGAGAAAGTACCCGCAGGTGCTTTGGATATCGAAATTTTCCGTGCTGATCATACTGCCTATTCTAAAAAGCTGAACCGCGTAGTAATGATGAATGAAGCTGAAGATCATGAAAAAGATGACTTTGTGATTCTCTCCGGCACCAAAGTAAGACAAATACTAGGTGAAGGTATTGCCCCACCTCCAGAATTTTCACGCCCTGAAGTAGCCCAAATCTTGATGGATTATTACCAGTCTGAAAATGGCTGATAACCTCTCAAACAGGGGTATATACTTATACCCCTCATTTCTCAGCTTATAACTCTAACACCAGGAAAACTTATGGCTGACTTCGATGTATTCAATGGTGATGCTGATGGTATTTGCGCACTGACACAACTCAGGCTCGCCGAGCCCCGATCAGCTACATTAGTCACTGGTGTTAAGCGGGATATTAACCTGCTAAAAAAAGTGGATGCCGGAAATGGTGACCGCGTGACTGTCCTTGATATATCGATGGATAAAAACCATGATGACTTACAACGCCTGCTCAACACTGGCACAGAAGTCTTTTATGTCGATCACCATTTTGCAGGAGATATTCCTGAATCAGAAAAACTAACATCCATCATTAATGAAGCGCAAGATATTTGTACCAGTGTATTGGTTAACCATCACCTAAATGGTACCTACTTGGCCTGGGCCGTAGTCGGTGCTTTTGGCGACAATCTCAATAAAACAGCGCAAACATTGGCCAATAAGCTGGATATTTCAGAAACAGAATTAACCTCTCTGCAAAACCTAGGTATTTATATTAACTACAATGGGTATGGCTCAAACCTTGAGGATCTTCATTTCAAACCCGACGAACTATTTCGTTTAGTAAGCCAGTATAAAAACCCATTGGACTTCACCCGTCACAGTTCAGAGCAGTTTGAAAAACTGGAAACGGGCTATCACTCAGATATGTCCTCAGCTCAAAATATGTCAGCTGAAAAAGCCACAGAGCACACCGCTGTTTTTATTCTCCCTGATCAACCTTGGGCCAGGCGTGTCAGCGGGGTCTACAGCAACAACCTCACCAATGATCACCCCCATCGAGCCCACGCCGTTCTGACAGAAAAAGAAAATGGTAACTATCTTGCCAGTGTGCGAGCACCCCTTAACAACAAAAAAGGTGCCGCAGATCTCTGTCGTCAATTTCCAACGGGGGGTGGCCGTGAAGCTGCAGCAGGTATTAATGACTTACCACAAGAGATGCTGAGTGAATTTATTAACACATTTGAATCTCAGTATTCTGCTTAATATCCTACCTAAAACATTTATCACCTATTGCCAGACAGCATGGTGAAAGCTACTGTTAGATTAAAAACCACCTTGCATTCATACCCCACTGGAATGGTTAATGACTGAACTGTTGGAAAAACTTCGCCAACTACTCGGCCCAAAAGGTCTACTAGACGAAGATATTGAACAGAGAACCACCGATGGCTGGGGTGCTCAAGAATGTCATTCCCCCGCCATTATTCGCCCAGAAAACACCCACCAACTTAGCGAGGTGATGAAACTCTGCCATGAATCCGGGCAAAAAGTTGTGACCCACGGTGGCTGTACCAATATGACCAGAGGCTGTGTCAGTTCAAAAGATGAATTGGTCATTTCATTGGAACGAATGACAGCAATCGAATCTATAGATTCCACTAATAGAACCATGACCGTTCAGGCTGGCGCACCACTTCAAACCGTACAAGAACAAGCTCAAGCCAATGACTTATTTTTTACCCTGGATCTCGGAGCGCGGGGAACAGCAACCATTGGCGGCAATATCGCCACCAATGCTGGGGGCAACCAAGTGATTCGTTATGGTATGGCCCGCGAACAGGTGCTTGGGCTGGAAATCGTCTTACCTGACGGCCGTATACTTAGCTTCATGAATCATATGCTAAAAAATAATGCCGGCTATGATCTTAAACATTTATTTATTGGCAGCGAGGGAAACCTGGGAATAATTACCCGAGCAGTGCTGAGGTTAAGGCCAAAAATGCTATCTAAAACCACTGCTCTAGTGGCTACTGATAAATTTTCTAAAATGTCACATCTACTGAACCACATGGAACAAGCATTGGGCGGAAAACTCAGTGCCTTTGAAACCCTGTGGCAAAACTATTACTGCATAGCCTGCAAGGGAGAAAATATGGGGCCGCCACCCCTGTCGGAAAACTATCCCTTTTATATTTTGATAGAAGCGAGTGGCGCCAATGCAGAATCTGATAGTGAACAGTTTCTTCAAGCATTAGAAAGCGCCATGTCAAAAGAGCTTATTGCCAATGCTGTTCTAGCAAAATCACTGCAACAGCAACAAACCATGTGGGCCATAAGGGACAATATTCCCGCGCTGTTTGCCTACCAACCCATGATGTTATTTGATGTCAGTCTGCCCATCAGTGAAATGGAAAGCTATCTAACGGAAATGCAAAAAATATAGCCTCCATTGACGACCAACTCTTTGTCGCCACACTGGGGCATTTAGGGGACGGCAATTTACATATTGCGGTAGAACTGGGGAATAAATCTAAAGAAAGAAAATTCGCTGTAGAACAAGCTATCTACACTCCTTTAACAAAAAGGCAGGGTTCTATATCAGGAGAACATGGTATTGGTTTAGAGAAAAAACCTTACCTTTCCATATGTCGCAGCGATACCGAAATTGAAGTTATGAAACAGTTAAAGCTGTTATTTGACCCAAAAGGTATTTTGAATGATGGCAAGGTTATTTAATAATCTCTTTTATTTCTGCTCTAATTCAACGTTCTTCTAGCTCAACAAGAACCCCACAAAAATCTTTGGGGTGAAGAAATAAAACGGGCTTTCCATGGGCGCCCGTTTTAGGTTCTCCATGGCCAAGTACGCGGGCACCTTCAGCAACTAATTTATCTCGCGCCGCTAAAATGTCCTCAACTTCATAACAAATGTGATGCATACCACCATCAGGGTTACGCTCTAAAAATTTTGCCACAGGTGAATTTTCACCAATGGATAATAACAGTTCTATTTTAGTATTGGGTAACTCTACAAAAACCACCCGCACACCGTGTTCAGGAAGATCATTAGGTTCCGAAAGCTTTGCACCTAAGGCATAACGATAGGTGTCTACCGCTTTATCCAAATCAGGGACAACAATGGCGACGTGATTTAACTCTCCAATCATTTTTTTACCTTTTTAACTTTTTACACACAAAAACTTTCTAGGACAGCTTTCGAAAAGCATCAATTAATTTAAGTGCTGCAATGGTTGGTGT